>JAQYVL010000031.1 GCA_030145525.1 Desulfobacterales bacterium | reverse complement strand
ATGTTGCAAATCTTTTCTCAAATGCTGCTTCAGATTGTGCAATTTCGTTTTCATGGTGCGGAAAAATAAGATCTTTACCCCCGCCATGTATATCAAAGCTTTCACCAAGGAATTTTGAACTCATTGCAGAACATTCAATATGCCAGCCGGGTCTTCCCATTCCCCAGGGACTTTTCCATGAAGGCTCACCTGGTTTCGCGGACTTCCAGAGGGCAAAATCAGACGGATTTTTTTTTCTTTTATCTATGTCAACCCTGGCACCGGCCTCCATATCTTCCAGTTTCCGGCCTGAAAGTTTCCCGTATTGTGAAAAGGCATCCACGGCAAAGTAAACGTCACCGTCAACTTCATACGCGATCTGTTTTTCGATTAAATTTTTGATGAAATCAATTATATCATCAATATGTTCTGTTGCATATGGCTCATGGGTTGGACGTTCAATGTGCAATGCATCCATATCTTCATAGAATTCTTTGACATATTTCTCGGAGAGTTCATGGGATTCAATCCCGAGCTGGTTGGCACGATTGATGATTTTATCATCCACGTCCGTAAAATTTCGAACATAAGTAACTTCAAATTTCTGTGATCGCAAATAGCGGACGATCACGTCAAAAACTATTGCAGACCTTGCATGTCCAATGTGGCATGAATCATAAACCGTTGGCCCGCACACATACATGCCGACCTTTCCTTCCACAAGCGGGACGAACTTCTCCTTTTGTCCGGTCAGCGTATTATATAAAGTTATTGCCATAATATTTTCCAATTATAATTATAGGTTATTGAAATAAAGTCCATTCGGTAAAAATCATAAATTTATGTTTCCCGGGAAATGAGAGAAATGCACATTGCGCCTATTCCTTCTCCTGTTCCAACGAAGCCAAGCTGTTCTGTTGTCGTCGACTTAATATTCACCTGTGTCGGTTTGATCTGAAGTGCTTTGGCTATATTTTGTTTCATTTTTCCATAATAGGGTGAAATCTTCGGTGTTTCAGCAAAAATGGTCGAGTCCAGATTAATCACATAAAATCCTTCTTTTCGGATTAAATTGCCGGTTTCTGCAAGCAGGTCAATACTGTAACAGTCTTTATAGGCTTCATCGCTATCCGGAAAATGATTTCCGATATCCCCCATGCAGGCAGCTCCAAGGAGCGCGTCGCAGACTGCGTGGACAAGCACATCCGCATCTGAATGCCCTAAAAGTCCTTTTTTAAATGGAATGGTCTCTCCACCAAGAACAAGCTTCCGCCCGGAAACCAGGCGGTGTATATCACTGCCCATACCTATACGCATGAAATTCACCTCTTTCCCTTTGAGTTAACTTAAAATAATATCACAAAAGGATTTCACCGTAAAGGATTTGAATTGACGTGGGGTGTAATTAAAATGGCTTCTAAATTACCCCTTTCTCGGCAAGTAATTTAATTTTTTCATCCGTATATCCAAATTCTTTGAGGACACTTTTTGTACTTTGACCAAAGCTGTCCGGCATCCTTCGAATGGAACCCGGAGTTCTGCTCAGCTTGATGGGGACACCGATTGTCGTTGTTTGATTTCCGTTGCCGTCATCGACGTCGATAAACATTTCACGCGCGCGCATCTGGGGGTCCTGAATCGCTTCAGAGACACTTTTCACCGGGGCCCAGCATATGTCATGTTCCCCCAGTATATCCTCCCATTCTGAAAGCGTTTTCATCTTGAATGCATTTCTCATAAAATCGAGAATTTCCTGACGTCTTTTCTCATCATATTGAAGCGTAATATACTCGGGTACGTCCAGCTTTTCACAAAGAACTTTCCAGAATCGATTCTCAACCGCTCCAATGGAAAGGTATTTCCCGTCAGCTGTTTCATATGTATTGTAAGAGGCATATCGGTGAGAAAGAAAGCCATCGGCCCTTTCAGGGAATTGACCCGTAAGCTGCTGAAAAAAAAGTGCTATAGGCAAAAAGTTTGCCATTGAGTCGGTCATTGAGATATCGATATACTGCCCTTTCCCGGTTCTTTCCCGAGACTGAAGCGCCAGAAGAATTCCTATGGCAGCGCTCATGCCTCCGCCTGCAATGTCTGCAACCTGCACACCTGGAATCGAGGGGGGAAGGCCTTTTTCACCAATGAGACCGAGCACTCCGGCTATACTCAAATAATTTACATCATGCCCGACTCTATCACGATAGGGACCTGTCTGGCCGTAGCCGGTGATGGAGCAGTATACTATTTCAGGATTTATCGTTTTCACCGATTCATAGTCAACGCCAAGTCTTTTAACAACCCCTGGTCTAAACTGCTCGATAAGAATATCTGCTTCTTTTGCAAGCTGAAAAAATATTTTTTTCCCTTCTTCCGTTTTAAGATTAAGGGAGATGTGCTCCTTATTTCTGTTAATCAGATTTAAAAAAAGGCCATCATCCAAAAATTTTTTATCTTCTACTGCAATCACGCGTGCTCCATGATCTGCAAGGATCATGGAGCAATATGGGCCCGGAAGCAGACGGGATAGATCGAGAACGGTTAGACCTTCTAAGGCTCCAGCATTTGACATTTTTTCCTCCTAACATATTTATACTTAAATTGAGCGATTGTCGAGGCTTGCCCGTCTTCGGCGGTGTTGCCGTAGCTACAAGGAAGATGACATTTCGCTATAGTGTTCTATGCGGTATGTCATCTGACGCTGTAGATGCGGTAAGATCGGCAATCCTTTGTGGTTTCAAATTTTAAGAATTCAAATGGAGAAAATCCTCTGAAAATATTTCTAAATTCAACATTCTTAAAATTTGAAACGCTCACTTTAAGTTATATAAAAACCATTTGGTTTAGCATTTTATCTTTTAAGATCAGACCCTTAATTTTTTTTTGCAGATCTTTGTCTCGGATCGGATTGATATCAGTAACGAAACCGCCGTTTTCATCTTTTCTATTCTTCCAGTTTCGTATTGTTCCCTGAACAACTGCGTATGTGCATCCCCCTGCACCACAGCAGGTTGAATCAAAAAGAGCATATCCTGTAAGATATAGAATCTCTTTTCCATCAACACAAAGTCTTTTCTCATGGGTTAATAAGTACCGCCCCCCAATCGCTTTTACTTCTTTGTTAAGCTCATCGTGATAATATTCTTTTACTTCTCCATTTTGCATAATTACTATAATCCCATGAACTTTGCGATAATTCCTTTCATAATCTCGTTGGTACCCGCAAAAATAGACATCACCCTTACATCTCTAAATCCTTTGACAGCCGGACATTTTTCCAGCGTGCCGAACTGACCATACAGATCAAGACACTTTTCGGCTGTTTTTCTGGCAAGATCCGTAGCCCAATATTTTGCCATGGAAGTTTCGATTATAACCTGCTTTTTTTCCATATGATCGGCAATCACTTTATTCAGGAATGTACGCCCCAGCCTCACTTCTGTTTCCATTTCAACAATGGTGAACTGGACAGCCTGTGACCTGGTGACCGGCTTTCCTGCTTCTTTTGCACTGCGGCAGAACTCGACTGTGATTTCCATTATTATTTCTGCTGCAACGATTCCCATTACTGCACAGACAAGACGCTCCTGCTGAAGCTTTTCCATGAGCATGATAAAACCCGACCCCTTTTCACCGATCCGGTTGTTTCTGGGTATCCTGCATTTATTGAAAAACAATTCTGAAGTATCCTGACTCCAGAGGCCCATCTTATCAAGCTGCCGCCCTTTTTCAAAGCCCGGAGTATCAGCTTCTACAAGATAAAGTGAGATCGCATTGTGAACATTTTCAACCATCGGATCCCGAGCTGCAACAATTACTAGATCGGAGTTAATCCCATTGGAGATAAAAGTTTTTGACCCATCGATGATAATTTCATCCTCGTCCGCTGTTGCGGTCGTTTTCATCGAGGCCAGATCGCTGCCGGCATCCGGTTCGGTCATGGCAAGGGCTGTTATGATATCTCCGGATACGCAACCGGGCAGATATTTTTGTTTCAGATCGTCCGATGCATAGGAATCAATGTAGGGAACAATAATATCACTGTGCAGGGACGCCGCCAGTCCTGATTCGCTGATTTTAGAAAGTTCTTCAATCACAATAACGGAATACAGAAAATCTCCATCAATTCCTCCATAATTCTTTGAAATGCCGGTGCAAAGAAACCCTTCCCTGCCCATCTTCTTCCATGCATCTTTGGGAACAATCTTATCTTTTTCCCACTTTTCAACGTAAGGTTTGATTTCCTGGTCCAAAAAAGCCCGCAGCCTTTTTCGAAAATGGTTATGATCTTCCGAATAATGCAATATTTCCATAATTACAGTGTCCTTAAACTGTTTGTCATCATCACCAGGTGATCAATCGCCTGCATTGTCAAATAATCTATCAGTTGTTTCCATCAAGTGATGGATTAAGCATTAAACATAATTCAGAATCAAGTCAAGACAGTTTTTAAACAATCCGCTATGATTGGTGGCATAAAGGTTTTGTAGTGATTGTCATAAATAGGCATCGATTGAACGGTGATTTAGCTGCCCATCCAGACATGAGGCGTGATTTCTTTCCGATAGGTATTGAATTTTTCAGGATCATTGATTTCCTTGTAAAGGATATCAACCAGATGTGGAATCGTCGAGAGATCAGGATGATCCGTCGCTATCCATTCCTTTAATGAGTCCATAAAGATAATTTTGGCAATTGGCCCGATGACCTTTGTAAGTGTAATCTGCAATTTCTGCAGCACTTTCGCCATGGAACCTGAGACCATTAATCGTTCTGGATCTATTGCAGGATTGTTTTTATCAAAAGCTTCTTCTTCTGTGTCGGTTTCATTTTTTTCAGTTGTGTCCTTGAATGCCGATATCTGGATTTCATCTATCTTATTGATAAAATTTTTGGTGCGGGAATAATGTTCTGAATAGGACTGATCTTCATTTTCATTCAATTTATCCGATTTTCCAGGGGCATCGGTTTTTTTAAGGACACCCGCTTTCTCTATTTCCCGAAAACGCTCTTTTTTTCGTTTCCTGTCCCGCTTTTTTTTCTCCTTTCGTCTAAGCCCCTCCATCAGGAGATCTACCAGCGGTTCATCAATCACTCTGTCTGTCTGTGGGACGGCATTATGAATTTCGATATTCGATTTTTTCCAGCTAATAATCTCATATGCGGCTTCCTTATCTTTCAAGTCATCGGTTTTTGCTGAAATCAGATCTCCATTTAAAAAAAACAGCTCGCCTTTTTTATCCGCTGATTTTATTACAAGTGTACAGGTTTTAATTTCCTTCGCGATCTGTCTTAAAAAAGAGGGCAGACTGATTTTCTTGGCCCGGTCCTCAAAAATAGAATCCAGTTCTTTAAAAATGGACTCCGTTAATGCTTTTACATTAAGCGGTTTTTCAAAATACCTGCACTTTTCGATGCTTTCCACCGTATCTTTTACTTCCGGGGTGCCAAAGGCGGTCGTCACAAAAACAGAAATCTCTTTGTAATTTCTTCGGATAAAACTCAAAAAATTAAAGCCGTCAGTCCCGGAAATATGAAAATCTGTAATTAACAGGTTGATTTTGTGCCGGCTCAATATTGTTAACGCTTCCTCTTCACTCTTTGCCGTCATAACCTCGAACTTGTCCGAACTGGGCATTAACACACGAGTGAGCATTCCTCGTGCAACAGAATCATCATCCGCGATAAGAATTTTTTTCAAATGGAATACTGTCCTTTCTTAAGAAAGCAGTTTAATAAACTGCCGCCCTCAAAATATACAGCTTTATTTAAAGCAACGCCCTATTTTATTTGCAGAATATTTAAATGGCTTTGGGGTGTCAAGGGAAAAAAGCGGAACAGGTGCAAGGTTTCTTCAAATCAAGACTTAAACTATAAAATCAGTCATCATTGCTTTTGCTTTCAGTGATAAACAAATGAACTCCCATGAACAGAAAGATAATATCCCGCAAAAGAAGATGAACTGAAGACACTTCATACCCGGTTATCTCAGCGGAAAAACAGCCGCAGTCAAATTCGTGTCCCCTGATAAGGTTAATGGAGATTGCCGCGATAAAAACAGTAAGCATGATGTTGATGATAAGCGCAGCTGAATCCTTATAGATTCCAATCACCAGAAAAAGGCCTGAGAAGAGTTCAAGGAATGGAAGAAATATTGCAGTGATGTTAATCAGTTCGCTTGGGAAAAGCCCATAGCCATATATAATCTGAGCAAATTTACCCGGATAAATAATTTTATGTATAGATGCATATATGAATGTAATTCCAAGAACCAGCCTGAAAAACAGCTGAAGCCTGGGGTTCCAAACCAGAGCAGGTATCATTTTATTCAACGGGATATCCCTCCTTTTCCCATAAGGGATAGCCATCAATGAAAACCCTTGTTTCTGAAAAACCTGAGTCAATCAGCATTTGAGCGAGTTCGTGACTGTCTCTGCATTCTCTTCCTGAACAGTATGTTATAATTGAAATGGATGGAGAATAGTTTAACAGAAAAGCTTCTATCCGTTCATCAAATTGTGCTGGCGGAAATGATACTGCGCCCTTGATGTGGCTCTCTTCATATTCTTTATAAGGTCTTGCATCAATAAATACAGTCTTATCGGCATCAAAAATTTGTTTTACGGTTTTTACATCCATTATTTCCCGTTCCCGGACAACAGCGTCATTTTTTGCTTTCGCTGTGATGACACCTGATGCAGTGTCCCATGATCCAATGTAAGAGATCCCGTTAGGTGAGAAATAATTTATTGAGAACCCTGCCATCACCGACAGTCCGACGATAACAGACAATTCTTTTATCATTTTATTTCGTTTCTCCATTGTCGGTTTTCTCTTATCCTTTCATCATTATTTTCCATTTTTTTTGTTTTTAAATTTTATAATGATCTCATCTTTGCCGGTCATGCCCAGTTCCTGCCTTGCAACATTTTCAATATACTCCGGATCATGTTTCAGGCGTTCGATTTTATGATACAGTTTCAGATTTTCCGCTTCAATCTTTTTATTTTCATTGATCCATGCCAGTTCTTCTTGTTTCAGCCTATGGAAAGCCATATATCCGTTTTTGCTGAAAATGATTACAGTAAATAATAAAACGAATATTGCCGAAGCGACAAGAAAAATTATTTTTTTTCTCGTATTCAAGCTCTTATATCTCCCTTTCGTATAATTGCCAGAACATACCGAAGTTCGGAACTTTTAACAATTATTGAAAGTGCGGTGTATGAGACCAGTCCGACAAAAACACTGCCGGCAAGGCCGAATGCAAGTTCTGCCTGGTTCTTGTGTTCTGCCGGAACAATATATCCGGCAGTATACCAGACGGTGATACCCATTATAAGGGCTGCGAAGGCTGATTTTCCGGCAGAAAGAATTATCTTGCGCCATCCAAGGGCACCAAGTTTGATTCTTAACATCAAAACAAGCAATGCCAGATTGAGGATAGAGGCCAGTGATGTAGCAAGTGCGAGTCCGCAATGCGCCATGGGTTTCATCAGAATGACCGAGAGGATAATATTTGAGACAATCGATATAATGGCTATATATACAGGTGTTTTAGAATCATGGAGCGCATAGAATACACGCACGACCACACTCACGGAAGCCGTTGCCCAGATGCCGACGCAGTAATACAAAAGCGCATCAGAGGTCATCCTTGCAGCTTCATGGCCAAAGGCTCCCCTCTGAAACAATACAGAAACAATGGGCTCTCTGAGAACAATCAATCCTGCCATGGAAGGAAGCATGATATAAAAAATCAATTTAAGTGCATAAGAGAAAGTGCTTTTAAGGCCATTAATGTCTTCATCGGCAGCCTGCCTTGAAAGGCTTGGCAGTACTGCGGTTGCAATCGATAATGCAAAAATTCCAAGCGGAAACTGAACAAGCCGGTCAGCATAGTAGAGATAAGAAATACTTCCCTCCGGAAGCAACGAACCGAGAAAGGTTCCGATAAGTATGTTGATCTGATATACGCCCGCTCCGAGAATGGCGGGCAGCATCAGTTTTCCAATTTTTTTTAATCCGGGATGAATCAAAACAGTGCTTTTGAAAAATGAGAATCCCTTCTGAATTAAAAACGGCACCTGAAGAGAAAGCTGTAAAATACCGCCGGCGAGAACACCCACAGCCAGTCCGATTACATGGAAGGTGGGATCGGATGACAAAAATGAGCCGATAAAAACCGAGGCAATCATTGCCAGATTCAATAAAACAGGAGCGAGTGCCGGAGCGGCAAAATGTTCGAGGGCATTCAGAATCCCCATACAAAGGGCGACAAAGCTGATAAACAGTGCATAGGGGAAAACGATACGCGTCAAAAGAACGGTTAATTCGAATTTTTCAGGCGAATCTGTAAAACCGTATGCGATGCCCTTTACTATTACCGGGCTCAAAATGACACCCAGTACAGTAACTGCAGAAAGGATAATCAGCAGCGCCAGAAGAGCTGATCTTGCCAGATTGAACGCTTCCTCTTTGCCCCCTTTCTTTAAATAGTCGGTAAAAACCGGAATAAATGCAATGATCAGAGTCCCTTCAGCGAAAAGCCTTCGTAAAAGGTTGGGTATCCGGAAAGCCGCAATAAAAGCATCAGAATGAAACCCGGCGCCAAAGAAAGCAGCAAAGACAATATCTCTTACAAATCCAAATATCCGGCTGAGAAGAGTTGCAGAACCGACAATGCCGGCTGCTTTTGTAACTTTATCTTTTTCAGACATTAACCCGATTATATCCTTTTATTTCCTATGTAAAAATCATATAGGGTCCCAAAATCGATTTGAATTTCATCTTTTTTAAAAACCTATATCACTGTTTTACCGGGATTGAAATCATCTGATTAAAAATTAAAACCCGGCCGATAAAACACAATGCAAAACGCCTCCCTTTACCCTTATTTATATCATATTCTTATGTTAATCGGCGATAAAAATGTCCCCTGGTAACGCGCGTTGTTACGTTCTAAAGGAGATGCCGAAAAAGCTGCCGGCAACATGGCAGACGGGCTGTCTGAATTTCTTTGTTTCCTTGAAAGACAGATAGTTATGCTCTAAAGGATAAAAAGGTTTTGACACTCCATCTATTATCATATAAGGGTACTTAACTGATAATAATCTCACCCTGATAGTGATTCGATTTTTCGTGAAACATGTTAATTTTCATACGATATTCGGAAGCAGATTTTGTTTCAAAAAAACAAATATGAAAAATCTTGGTTGCAATTAATCGCATCAACAGGCAAATAATATCGAAAATACCGCTCTGTGGCTTACGTGCTGATTTAAGCTGCGGAACCCTCTGCATAAAATAAACCTTATGAACTGGATTTAAAAAAATGACATACAAAGTCTTTACCTTTAATGAGATGGCAACTTTTGTCTGTCCCAAATGTGAAAACGTCAAAACAATTGATGCAAGCAGATATATTAAAATTAAAAAAAAATCAAGGTGAACTGCAAATGCCCCTGTGGCCATTCCTTTCAGGCTTTCCTGGAAAGGCGCAATTATCAGCGTAAAGAGATTACCCTTCCGGGAATCTACAGCAGAACAATCAATAGTGAAGAAGTTGAGAAGGGACAAATCGTTGTAACCGATCTTTCGCGTTCCGGAATGCGGTTCAGGCCTCACATAAAACCCGCTTTTAAGATCGGCGATCAGCTTCACATTGTTTTCAATTTAAACGATAAAGATACATCCTTGATTCAAAAGAAGGCCCTCATTATGAATATCAGCGATGAAATGAATGTCGGCCTGGAATTCTGTCAAAAAGAAACCTACGGCAAAATTGGGGCATACCTTTTCGGATGACAGGCATAAAAAATACGGCTGCATGACAGGCAGATAATCATCCGCTTCCGGAAAGTGTTATTTGGCCACCCCGGCACGATTTTTTTTTAGCTTTCGGAGATCAATTTCGGAAAAAATATATTTAGAATTGCAGTGATGACACCTCAACTCTAAAGGGAAGGGCCCGTTACTGCAAATATCGTCAAGATCAGCCGAAGGAAGCAGCAGTAGATAATTTTCCATTCGCTCTTTACCGCAATGGCACATAAATTCTACTCGATGATTTGCCAGAAATTTTGGAGAAAAGGTCTCAAAAGATTTAAAAATAAGGTTTTCAGCCTCCTTTTTTTCAGCAAAGTATTCTCCGATTGACGGCAGTTCCAAAACGATTTCCTCCAGACTTCTGATGGCCTCATCATCGGCAACCGGCATCACCTGCAAAAGCAATCCGCCTGCTCCCGCGACATTTCCCTCTGAATCGAATTTGATGCTGAGATTTACTGAAGTCTGAATTTGCTCTGACTTTGAAAAATAATATGTTAAATCCTTTGCGATAGTGCCGTATTGAAGCTCAACCTGACCTTTGAACGGTTGTTTCGAATCCTCAAGATATTTGATCAGAGAAATAAATCCGGCTCCAAAAAAAGGTGACAGGTTGAAATCTTTAAGCGGCTTATCAACAGGGATTGGAATATTTTTCAGGTATCCCCGTACTTCACCAAAAGCATTTGTTTCAACAGTCAGGCCTTTTATCGGACCCGAGCATTCTATCTGGAGGCAAATCCGATCATTCCCCTTAAGTCCTGATGCGATCAGCGCTCCAGCTATGTAGGCATGGCCAAGAACCAGGGTTTCAAGAATACCCAATTCATGATTTGATCTCATTTCATTTATCATTTTTGTCGCATTCACAACCGCACCACGGACAGTATCGCTGCACATGATAAAATTGTACAATCTGTCATTTGCACCGGCGATATATTGATCTTTAAGAGTTTTACCGAAAATTTCTTTCTTTTTCATTTTTTCCCATCAATTCTTGATGATATTCTGAAAAGCCGCCTGCGGATTTTTTCTTCTAGTTTTTTCCGCTTTTTCGAAAGTCAGATATAACATGTGCATCCGATTTTACAATCAAAATAAAGAGTTCCCTGTATTTTAAAGACACATTTCATATGGTTGGAAACCAGCTTGCCGACAAGTGTCAATCGCGGTATATTCTTTCCAGAAATGGAGAAAAGATTCCATGCCTGACCTGACAAGAAAAAGAAAAAAACTCCTGATTACCGGGGCAAGCGGTTTTTTGGGTTGGAACCTGTGCAGAATCGCCTCGAAAGCCTGGCGGGTTGTCGGCATTTTTTTCAGGCATCCCGTGGCGATAAAAAATGTTCAGATGATAAAGGCAGATCTTACTGATTTTAAAAATTTTCAACAACTGTTTCGCGAAATCCGACCCAATGCTGTGATTCACTCGGCAGCTGCTTCACAGCCCGATTATTGTGAACTTCATCCTTCTGAATCGAAAAAGATCAACATCCATTCTACTTTGTATGTTTCAGATTTATGTGCAGCGTTATCCATACCCTTTCTATTTATATCTTCAGATCTCGTATTTGACGGACGGAATCCTCCTTATTCCGAAAAAAGCCCGATAAACCCGGTCAATCTGTATGGCGAGCAAAAAGTTCAGGCAGAAGAAAAAATTCTTGAAAGCTATCCGGAAAGCATTGTCTGCAGGCTGCCTCTGATGTTCGGATATTCCAAAGGCGCGAATGAGAATTTTAGCTCTGGAATGATCCGTTCGTTTCAAAAAGGATCCCGGGTTCAACTGTTTACCGATGAGTTCAGAACACCGGTTGATGCGGAAAGTGCCGCAGGAGGAGTTTTGCTGTCCCTTGAAAAAGCAAAGGGGATCATTCACCTGGGGGGGCATAAAAGACTCTCCCGATATGAAATGGGAGTGATGCTTCAAGAGTTGCTGAATGTGTCCCCTTCCCTGATAGAACCGATATCCCAAAAAGAGATGTCCATGAAGGCTTTCCGTCCGCCTGACATTTCCCTTGACAGTTCAAAGGCCTTTTCCATGGGATATTCTCCTTTGGAAGTCGAGGAAGGGATTCGGCAGATGGTTAAAACGATGGAAATAAAAGTTTAAATTTTTTTTCAATGTTCTTTGATCTGCTTTTACATTACAAGTCTGGCTATGTATATATTCTCTGATTGTTATTGACACTTATAGACCAATGGAATTATGTTCATTTTCAGCCATAAAAACAGCCTGAAAATCCTTAAAAAAAAGCACCATAAAGGCAACTTTTATATAATTAACTTTATGCTAAAAATATAGTAGGATAATCACAACTGTTCATTTTAATCCTGCCAAAGGTGAGTCGGGCAGCACGTATTTAAATTTTATTTAAGATCAATCTAAAAAGCACATCGAATTATAACAGAAACTTTTTATGAATCAGAAAAAGATAAAAACAAATATTTTTCTCAGTCCTTGCACACTACTAGCAGGGATAGTCATTATAATAATTACAATTTTAGTTTATTATCAGGTGAAAAGTTTTAATTTTGTTAATTTTGATGATCAAAATTATGTCTACAAAAATATAAATGTCCTTGAAGGATTAACAATAAAAAATATTAAATGGTCTCTGACGGCAATTGTATCCAGCAATTGGCATCCAATAACGCTACTGTCACATATGGCAGATAGCCACTTCTTTGGACTAAATGCTGGTAGTCACCACATAACAAGTGTTTTTTTCCATATCGCGAACACGTTTCTTCTGTTTTTCGTATTATGGAGAATGACAGGTGAACAGTCTAAAAGCATTTTTGTCGCAGCATTGTTTGCACTTCATCCTCTTCATGTGGAATCAGTTGCATGGATATCAGAACGCAAGGATGTTTTAAGTACTTTTTTTTTAATGCTGACCATTTGGGGTTATATAAAATATTTTGAAAAAAAATCGAACTATTGGTACTTGCTTGCTTGTCTGTCTTTTGCTTTAGGTCTTATGGCAAAACCAATGATAGTAACTCTGCCCTTTGTACTTCTTCTACTTGATCTGTGGCCACTTGAACGAATTCAGTTAAGACCATCCATGCCAGAGACAATAAATTCGAAAT
>JAQYVL010000030.1 GCA_030145525.1 Desulfobacterales bacterium | reverse complement strand
AGATAAACCAGTAACCGCGATTTCATCTGTTAAAAGCAAAGCAGGTTCTAAAGATAAAACCATCCGGGAAGAAACGTTGTTAACCACTCCTTTTTCACAGGAAGATTTTAAACAATATGATAAAAGTCTGATTTCGCTGCTTCATCCCCAGTCTTTTGAAGCAGAGCAGTTTAAAATATTACGGACAAATATTTTATTCCCGAGTTCCGGGAAACCTCCCCGGGTAATAATGATTTCAAGTGCTGTGCCGGGTGAAGGCAAATCATTTGTTGCATCAAACCTGGCAATTAGCATTGCACAGAACATCGATGAACATGTTTTGCTTATGGACTGTGACCTGCGTGTACCTTCGATTCATAAACGATTCGGCTTTGAAGAAGTCAATGGACTCAGCGATTACCTGGCCGGCAGTGAATCTCTTTCTTCCCTGCTGGTAAAAACCAAACTGGGAAAGTTGTCTGTCCTTCCCGGAGGCAGCCTGTCCAGCAACCCCGCAGAACTGCTGACTTCCGATAAAATGGCAAAGCTTATCGACGAGGTTAAAGACAGGTATGATGACCGGTATATTATCATCGATAGTGCTCCCCCTCAATTGACCGCGGAATCGGCGGTTCTGGCAGGGCTGGTAGACGGGATAATTCTCGTCATCAACTACGGTAAAACAAAACGTGAGATTATTGCCGATCTTGTTGAGATGCTGGGTAAAGATAAAATACTGGGGATTGTTTTGAATCGCTTCGATCTTCGTTCATCAACTTATTACGGCTATGGAAAATACAGCAAATACGGAAAGTATTACGGTAATAAATATTGACTTTCGAATGGATTAAAAGCAGGTTAAAAATTTTGACATTGTATATTTTAAGCCTGTTTTTTAAAATATAGATATAAAAACACACTGTTATGATGAATTTTTATATGTAGGCCAAGGGGCGGAGCTGGGTAAAATTTCCTATAAATTTTATTTTCTATCTGAATTGACACCTTGTCATATTGAGGCCCGTTATGGAGATTACAAAGAAAATTTATCTGATATTATAAACGAGGAAAAAGCAAAGCAGGTTTAAAAGAGACCCGGGAAATATATAAGCAGTGTGATGAGAATGTCTTTTAAGCCTCCAGCAGGGAAACTTAGCGTCTTAGCGTCTTTGCGAGAGAATTTAGTTTTTACGAAGCCATCAAAGGTCTCATCTGGAGGTTAATGAATGAAAATCCCCTTTCTTAATTTAAAGGTTCAGTATGAGCAGATAAAACAAGAAGTCCTTCCCATGATCACGGAAGCAATGGAGAATGCAGCCTTTATCGGGGGGCCTCAGGTCCTGGGCTTTGAATCCGAGTTCGCCGAGTTCTGTGAGAGCGAACACTGCATCGGTGTTAATTCCGGAACGGACGCCCTGCGATTCGCTCTCATGGCTGCCGGAGTGGGGCCGGAGAATGAGGTGATAACTGTTCCGAATACGTTTATTGCAACAACCGAAGCTATTTCACAGGTAGGGGCAATTCCCGTTTTTGCTGATATTTACCATGACACTTACAATATAGATGTGACAAAGATCGCAGAGAAAATTACCCGGAAAACAAAGGCAATCATTCCAGTCCATTTATACGGCCAGGCTGCTGATATGGACCCCCTGCTGGAAATTGCCGGACAAAATAATATTGTTGTCATAGAAGACGCATGCCAGGCACATGGAGCATTATACAAAAATAAAAAGGCAGGATCACTGGGCATCGCGGGATGTTTTAGTTTTTATCCCGGAAAAAACCTTGGCGCATTTGGAGAAGGGGGAGCTGTCGTTACACAGCATGAAGAGATAGCACAGAAAATCCGAATGATCAGAGACCACGGGCAGGCGAAAAAATACTTCCATGATATGGTAGGATACAACGGCCGTTTGGATGCCATTCAGGCAGGAGTACTTCGGATTAAGCTGAGACTGCTTAAAGAATGGAATGATGCCAGAAGAAAAAATGCTTTATACTATAATGAATTGCTGTCTGATGTGCCATCTGTAACAACTCCGTTTGAATCTGATTTTGCTGAATCTGTATATCATCTTTATGTAATTCTGGTTGAAGATCGCGACGGTCTTCAGGATTTTTTAAACAAAAAAGGAGTTTCAACCGGTCTGCATTATCCTCGACCACTGCATCTGCAGAAGGCATATGCTCACCTTGGTTACAAAGAGGATTCATTCCCTGTTACCGAAAAAGTTTCGAAACGTCTTCTTTCTCTTCCGATGTTTCCGGAACTGAAGAGAACGCAGATTGAATATGTTGTATCTTCCATAAAGGACTTTTTTAAAAAATAGAAAGGACATCTCATTATGATTAAAATTGGCCTGATAGGCTTTGGCTACTGGGGACCGAATCTTGCGAGAAATTTCAACAACAACGGAGATATGGAGCTTGCCTCGATATGTGATTTTTCAGCGGATCGGCTTGAATCTGCAGGCAAGCTTTATCCGGGAGTGAATCTGGTTGCAGATATTGAAGAAATTTTCAAGGACTCTTCACTGGATGCAATTGCAATTGCCACCCCCGTATCCACTCATTTTGAACTGGCTCAAAGGGCGCTTTTAAACGATAAGCATGTATGGCTTGAAAAGCCGATGACCGAAACGGTTGAGCAGGGAGAGAAGCTGATAGAACTGGCTGATAAAAAAGGTAAAGTTCTTATCGTTGATCAGACATTTGTTTATACCGGAGCGGTTCGCAAAATAAAAGCAATTATCGACAGCGGGGAACTGGGTGACCTGATATACTATGATTCCATGCGCGTGAATCTTGGCCTTTTTCAACAGGATGTCGATGTCATCTGGGATCTGGCGCCGCACGATATCGCAATCATGGATTATGTAATGCCGCTGAAGAAATATATGGTTTCTGCCACCGGATCTCATTTTTACGGAGATAAAATTATCCCCAAATCCGTATTAACGATCTATATGGAAAACAATATTTTGGCACATATTAATGTCAGCTGGCTTTCCCCTGTTA
>JAQYVL010000029.1 GCA_030145525.1 Desulfobacterales bacterium | reverse complement strand
TGACTTTTTTACAGCATGCTGTATCTGGTTCAATGCTTTTTGATCTATTTCCGACAGTTCATCAGCAGCGTTTAACCGCAGCAGCACCTCTTTGTATTTCGCCTCAATGCTTTTACAGTCTTTCCTGTATATTAATGCGAGAAGCTCATCTCTTTTGCTCTCAAAATCATTTTTCTGAAAATCAATGCTGTCGATCAATGTTTTTCCCCGGCAAAGAATGAGATTGGACATCTTAAATTTACCGCTTTCTGCATCAGGGCTGAACGTAACAAAAAAAATGTCCTTTGACAAAAAAATAACGAGGCTCTATTAGTAAAAACGTTCAATACTTTTAAAATGAAGTAATTACCCATCAGGGAGGCAAACCATTTGATGCAGAAAAATTGTATTCGCTCTTTACAATTTGGACTCTTGTCAATGAAATTCATCATACTGCTCATTCTTTTTTCAATTGAACCGGGAAAGCTTTATGCCGAAGATTCTCAAAATTCTACAGAAGAACAGGAAACCGTTCAGACCGAGCAAAAAGAAGAATTCCAGGAATGGGGACTTTTCCCGGTTGTGGCAGGCAATGCCGAGACGGGATTACAGCTCGGAGCCCTGGCCATCCGTTTTATTAAACCGGACCAGCCGGACAGCCGTACGTCAACAATTGATTTGATTGCTTTTGGAACAACCAACAGCCAGTATTATGCAAAAATAGCTCCCGATATTTATTTTGGCAGGGGGAAATATCATGCCTATGCCCTTTTCAGCGGAAGTCTATGGCCCGCCAACTTTTACGGTATCGGGAACAACACAAGCAAAGACAATAAAGAGTCCTATGAATCTACAGATTTCAACGCGGCGTTTTTACTCGAAAGAAAACTACGGGATATGTTTTATGCCGGAGTATTATATCAATACGACAACAGTGAAATCGAGGCTGAATCTCCCAGCCTGCACTTTAACAATTCTCTCACCGGTGCAGAGGGCGGAGTCAGATCGGGACTCGGTTTCTCACTTTCCATTGACACCCGTGACAATATCAATGACCCACGTTCAGGGACTTTCATCAATTTTCAGTCAAAATACTTCGAAGATGTGTTTGGAAGTGATTTTACTTACAGGGCCGTTCAGTTTCATATGAATTACTATCATATGATTACCGACGAAACAGGGCTGGCATTCAAGGGATATATACGAATGACTCGAGGCGATATCCCTTTTCAGGACCTGAGTTCTCCGGACGGAACCGATATATTACGAGGTATTGAATACGGTCGCTATCGTGATCGGGATCTTGCTTCCTTTCAAGCTGAGTACAGATACAGCATCTATAAAAAATGGGGCGGAACCTTTTTTCTGGAAACCGCACAGGTTGCCGACGAGTTGAGCGATCTGGATATCGGCGGATGGAAATCCGGTGCAGGTGCGGGTCTCCGTTATGCGCTTAATCAGAGAGAAAAGTTAAACGTAAGGCTGGACATCAGTTATGTGGACAGCGGTTTCGGAATTGTTCTGAGCAACCGGGAAGCGTTCTGAGACTCTGAGATGATTTACAGAGAAAACAAAAAGGCAGCGTCTGAAACGCTGCCTTTTTGGAAGAAGAATATGTCATGAAGGAGGAATCATTTTCTTCTTATGAATAAAAACCCTGAAAAAGATATAACAAGAAGCAACAGCATATTGCTTCCGGCCATCATCCTCCGGCTTTCCGCACCTGCAGCAATAAAACAGCCTCCAGACGATTCTGAATCTCCTTGCGCTGTTTCGACAATTGTATCATTTGAGGAAGTATCTACACCTTCTGTAGGGTCAACAGTATCATCTAAAGACAGCCCCGAACGATCAAATTCAGGCCCTGAGGGATCAACAATTACTCCGTTTTCAACGCCGTCCGCATCACCGAAACCACCATCTACCAGTTCCAGGAAAACGATTGTTCTTCCATCATCCGTGTTTGTGAATACAGCATGCTCTGAAAAATCCTGCCAGCCGTTTTGAACGTCATACTTAAACCATCCGGCATTACCCGGCAGTTGATCTGAAAAATATATTGCGACTTCGACCTGGGCGCCCTTATCGACCTTGAGCTTGAAACCGATAAGATCCATCGGCATATCATCAGGACGA
Organism: Desulfobacterales bacterium; assembly: GCA_030145525.1. Classification (GTDB taxonomy): domain Bacteria; phylum Desulfobacterota; class Desulfobacteria; order Desulfobacterales; family SURF-7; genus JAQYVL01. Next base: position 8,474 of record JAQYVL010000029.1, on the reverse strand, counting down.
TTTTCTGAATCCGCAATCAGATCCCAGTCGATTGACTGGACTGAATCCACAACCCCATTACCTGAAGTAACGTTAACACCCACCTGAGCGGTTCCAAGCAATGTGTTCATACTTTTAATATCATTCTGGTTTCTATCAGGAATTCCGTTGTTGTCCAGATCCACAGCAGCATCAACTTCTAAATCATCCGGAACACCGTTAAAATTTGTATCGACCGGATAAGAATTATCTGTCGTTAATTGACTTGGCAAAGACCAGTCGGAACCTGTATTTGAGTTATCAAAGAATCTGACTCGCCAGTAATACGTTTTATCTCCGTCTAAAATAAGTTCCGGTACGACAAGTTTCTCAAGACAGCTCGTGCTGACTGTGCGGAAAACCAGTGATAAAAATTCATTATCCGTACTGATCTGCCACTCGGTCTGATAATGGCTATCGCCATTGTTGGGGTCGGAAAAAGAATCGGTTCTGAGTTCCGGATTAAGCGAAACTCCGGCACTTCCATCCACCGGTGAAACAGGAACAGGCCGGTAGGGCTTTCTGTCAGGAATGATCGGACTGCTGCCGGCGAGGAATTCGGAAAGATTGCTTATCCCGTCGCCATCCACATCGCCTGATGCATCATTTGAGAAAGGATTTAATCCATATTCAATTTCCCATGTATCGGGCATGCCATCATTATCATCATCCGGATCTTCATCATCTGTGATACCGTCATTGTCATTATCATTTGTCTCTTCAGGAATTTCAGGTTCAGGCTTCGGTTCCGGAACAGGCTGGTAATAACTCACCTCATTTGAGTCAATGCTTTCAACATCTTCTGCATTAAAGGTTCTGGCGACAAAAAAATATCTCACGCCTTCTTCCAGCCCCCCTATTGTGCATGTTGTTTCACTGCCTTCCCATGAAGGGGCATCGTAATCATGATTCTGCCCTTCAATTCTGTGGAAAATCCTGTATCCGGAAATTCCGGGGTCAGAATTTTCATCCCATTGCAGGCTTACCTCTATTGACGAAGCAAAAGTCGAATGTGAGCATATGACCAAAAATATCAACAAACAGAAAACTTGCATCAGAAAAGATAAATTTCCAAAGCTTCTAAAACTGTTTGAGAAATTGATTGAGAATTTCATGATATCACCTTCAAAAGCCTTCCATGTGTTTTCTTTTCCAAAAAAAAATGCCGGACGCCCTTACCACGGCTGTCCGGCATTTTTCTTAAGGCAACTCGGCTGTCCATTTCTTTGGATCCGTGGCTTTCCGTCCCAGTCTTACGACAGGTTTGGCTTTTTCTTAGTTATGTGCCCTGTTAATTGAGCAAAACATATGCCAAAAAAATCAGACGATTCTTTTGGCCTGTCTGAAATCTTATTAAAAATTTATAAAAAACAATAAGATAAAATTTCCGAAACAATAATGATATCGATGGATCTTACAAGGGGACTTACGATGCAGACAAAAACAAAAATCTTTATTTTTTACATAGATATAGGGAAGATACGTAAAAGTTCGCTGGGTGAGAGGCTGCCCATCATGTTAGTGATCCACAAGGTGGCCTGATTGCACTTTTATATACAGTTTGTGTCGGAAAGTATAAGCTCCTGGAAGAGTATCCGGAGGACCTGTATTGGTTCACATCATTTTTATTTCACCTGAAAATAATCCCGATACCAGGCAATGAAGTTTTTTACCCCATCCTCAATTGAGGTTGAAGGCTTAAATCCGACATCCTTTATAAGGTCATCCACATCAGCAAAAGTAGCAGGTACATCACCGGGCTGAAGATCAAAAAATTCTTTCTCGGCTTTTCTCCCGAGAGCATCTTCGATAACCTCGATAAATCTCATCAGCTCAACAGGCTTATTATTGCCGATATTATAAATTTTATATCTTGTATATGAGGTTCCGGGATCAGGGCTGTCGCCGCTCCAGTCCGCATTCGGTTCAGGCGTCTTTTTCATAACCCTTACAATACCTTCTACGATATCATCGATATACGTAAAATCCCGCTTCATTTTTCCGTGATTGAAAACTTTAATCGGTTCGCCTTCAAGAATGGCTTTTGTAAAAAGGAAAAGAGCCATGTCAGGACGTCCCCATGGTCCGTAAACCGTAAAAAATCTCAAACCGGTACAGGCAAGTCCGAAAAGATGGCTGTATGTGTGCGCCATAAGCTCATTCGCTTTTTTGGATGCAGCGTATAACGATACGGGATGATCCACATTGTGATGAACTGAAAAAGGCATCTTTGTATTTGCGCCGTAAACAGAGCTTGATGAAGCAAAAACCAGATGCTCTATGTTAAAATGTCTGCAGCATTCAAGGATATTGACAAACCCCACCAGATTTGAATCAACATAAGCCATTGGATTGGTCAAAGAATACCGGACACCTGCCTGCGCTGCCAGATTGACCACCACTTCAAATCCGCCCTGCTTAAAAATATTCTCGAGTTCTTCTCTGTCTGACAGGTCGATTTTATGAAATGTAAACGTCTTAAAAGTCAGGAGTTCTCTGAGCCTGGCCTCCTTCAGGCCAACGTCATAGTAGTTGTTCAGGTTATCAACACCTGTAACATGACAATCATTTTCAAGAAGACGCTTTGTCAGATGGTAGCCTATAAATCCGGCAGATCCCGTTACTAAAACTTTCTTAAATTTCAAATTCATGTTCACCTCAAAGGTTGAGTATTATCGATATACTCATTTTTATAATCCGGAACGAAGATATTAAATGGATTTTATCCGTTACGAGTCTTCGACCCTATTTGCTTTTCATCATACCGATTTCAGCATTCCCACAATCCATGTAATTATACATTTCTATGTGTTAAGATAAAGTCAAAAATGCATTATTTCCCTACAAAAACATGGATTTGAATCAGATAGAAAATATAACATGCCGATATAAAACAATTTTATTATATAAGCTGCCTGCCGATTCAACTCAGTCCCATGGTACCGTTATGCAAAAAGTAAAAACCAGGCAGCAATGTAAATCGGAACCGAATTATGAGCATTGCTGAAAGCCGGGAGGTGCGCTCATACGGACTTTTTCGGGAATTGTTATCTTTCTTTCTTGAAAATATCCTCAGGCTACGTAAAATGGGATCATAATTATTTATGCGGATTCCATGAATTGGAATTTAACGACAGGGTCTGTCTTCGGTTACAGTTCATAAATGTGCAGGCATTCCCCTCTAAAATATTTAAAGCAAAGACAGGAAAGAAAAAACATTTGATAGATATAATATGGCTTTAAACGTCAATGAAATTTTTTTCAGTATCCAGGGGGAATCCATTTACGCAGGGATTCCGTGCGTTTTTGTGAGACTGACCGGATGCAATCTAAGATGCGCCTACTGCGATACAACCTACGCTAGGGAAAATGGAACCTCAATGGAGATCAGACAACTTATGAAAAAGATTAGAGGTTTCAGGTGCATGCTTGTTGAGATTACCGGCGGAGAGCCATTGATACAGGAAGAAACACCTTTTCTGATCAACGAACTTCTGAAAACCGGGTATAAAGTTCTTTTGGAAACAAACGGAACTATCGACATCCGAATGGTTCCTCCGGAATGCATAAAAATTGTAGATATTAAATGTCCTTCCAGCAATGAAAAGGATAAAATTGATCTGAACAACATAAAGCACCTTGGCATGAATGATCAGATAAAATTTGTTATCCAGAACAGAGAAGATTATCTTTATGCAAAGAATATTTTTAAGACAAGCTGCAAACACATAGAAGGGGGTAACATCCTTTTTTCTCCGGTTACTGGAAAACTGCCTCCTTCCGACCTTGCCGGATGGATTCTGAACGACCGGCTTGACGTCAGATTTCACCTGCAGCTTCATAAAATAATCTGGCCTGAAGTAAGGAGAGGCGTTTAGATATGGAAGATAACAAGAATGCGGTTGTTCTTTCCAGCGGAGGTATGGATTCGACAACAGCAATGGCTATTGCACGGGATGAAGGCTTTGACATTTTCAGCTTAAGTTTTTTTTACGGCCAGCGTCATGTCTTTGAGCTTTCAGCCGCAAAAAAAATTGCTGAAATTTTCGGAGCGATCCGTCATCTGGTGATTAATATTGATCTTGCAAAAATAGGAGGTTCAGCTCTTACAGATGAGATAGAAGTTCCCAAAAACAGAAAAAAATCGGAGATGAAATACGAGATCCCAGTGACCTATGTCCCTGCAAGAAATACGATTTTTCTGTCCTATGCTATTGCATGGGCGGAAGTTCTTGAAACATCGCATATCTTTATCGGAGTGAACGCCATTGACTACAGCGGGTACCCTGACTGCAGGCAGGAATATATCGAAGCATTTGAAAAAATGGCAAACCTTGCCACAAAATCCGGAGTCACAGGAAAAACCAGGCTCAAAATCAGAACACCGCTTTTAAAAATGACCAAGGCCCAAATTATTCAAAAAGGAATGGAATTGGGGATCGATTATGGCATTACTCACAGCTGTTACGATCCATCCTCAGAAGGAATTGCCTGCGGGCAATGCGACAGCTGCATTCTCAGGAAAAAAGGTTTTATGGATGCAGGTGTAGATGATCCCACAAAATATTCGCCTATAAAAAAATGAAAATTGCATTTCTCCATTACCATTTAAAAACAGGCGGTGTAACAACCGTTATCCGCCAGCAGATTGCAGCAATCCGAAATGATTGTGACACCATTGCCATTGCCGGTGAAACTCCGCCGGAATTTCCCGTCCATATAACTGCTGTTCCCGGAGTTGCATATAATCACAAAAGCACTCCTTCCTCTTCACCTGAAGTTACAGCTTCTCAAATTATAGACTCGATAAAAAAACAATGGCCTGAAGGGTGTGATATTCTCCATGTACACAATCCGTTACTCGCAAAAAATAAAAGCTTTTTGAAAGTGCTGAAGATTCTTCAAGCCGAGGGAATAACGTTATTCCTTCAGATTCATGATTTTGCAGAGGATGGACGCCCTCTATCCTATTTCCCTGAAGAATATCCTGCCGACTGTCACTATGGCGTCATCAATTCAAGGGACTACAGGATACTGCTCGCAACCGGCCTTCATAAAAAAGGGCTGCACATGATATCCAACATGGTAAACCCTCTTGGTAATAAAACAGCAGACTGTAAACTGAAAGATTTTGTCCTCTACCCGGTTCGGGCAATTCGAAGAAAAAATATCGGCGAGGCAATACTCTTATCTCTTTTTTTTAAGAACGGGGAATTGCTTGCGATTACCCTGCCTCCAAACAGCCAATCCGATATTTCAAGTTATAACGGATGGAGAAAATTCATCAAAAGGGAAAATCTAAATGTTGAATTTGAAGCTTCTGCAAGGCATGATTTTCCTGCTCTTGTAAACGGTTCAAAATATTTGATCACTACAAGCATCACAGAAGGTTTTGGATTTTCCTTTCTGGAACCATGGACTGCCGGAAAGGCTATCTCCGGCAGAAAATTACCTGATATCACTGTTGATTTTGAAAAAAAAGGCATCCGGTTAGATACGCTCTATACCGATATTAACATACCGGTGGATTGGATCGGCAAAAAGAATCTATATGAGAAGATAAAAACGACTATTGCAGCGAACTGCAGGCTTTTCGGATACTCCTCTGAAAACATTGATATTGAAAAAATCTTTGAAAAAATCACCGTAAAAAATCAAGTCGACTTTGGCATGCTTGATGAAAATTTTCAAAAACTGATCATATCAAAAGTCCTTTCTTCCGAAAAAAGTTCAGATCAGCTCATCTCCATGAATCCTTTCCTTTTAAATTTCAATGGTTCAACTTCAATAGATCTGATAGAACAAAATAAAAATAAAATTCTTAAAAACTACGGCATAAAAGTTTACAGAAACAATCTTTTGAGTATTTATAAAAGAATTCAAAAAAACAAGGTTGTTCAGAATATCGATAAGGCTAAACTTTTCTTCATGTTCCTCAATCCCGAAAGGCTCAATCTCCTGAAATGGAGCAATTATGTCGAACAATAATGATTATCATAAAAATCGCAAACCCCTTTATCCCATTGCTACCGGTGTACGCCCGAAAGGCCGTCTTCCAAAAAAGATAAAGGCGATCCTGTTTGATATATATGGCACCCTGTTTATCAGCAGCTCCGGTGATATAGGGAGTGCGGGAAAAGGATTAAAAAACACGGATCTCCTTGAAAAACTTTTCAAAAGCTTTTCAATAAAAGAACCGGTGGATAAAATTTTAAACCAATTTTTTCACACTATCGAAGAAACACATGCCGGACTGAAAAGAAGCGGAGTTGATTTTCCTGAGGTTGAAATTGACCGTATATGGATGGAAGTTCTAAAAACAAATGACAGGAAAAAGATTCATCGCTTTGCAGCCTCTTATGAAATGATTGTAAATCCGATTTTCCCAATGCCACATCTTCTGGAAACACTTGCCTTCTGTAGAAATAAACAGATTCCAATGGGAATCGTTTCAAATGCCCAGTTTTTTACATTTGACCTGTTTACAGAATTTTTAAATGCCGAGCCGGAAAAGCTTGGATTCGATCCTGATCTTATTTTTCTGTCATACAAATACGGATATGCAAAACCCTCATTGTTTCTCTTCCAAAAAGCAGTATCAGAACTCACCTCAAGGAATATAGCACCGGATGCGGCGGTTTATGCTGGAAATGACATGCTGAATGACATCTATGCCGCCCGGGAGGCGGGATTCCAAACAGCTCTTTTTGCGGGTGATAAACGATCCCTCAGATTGAGGACAGAAGATCCGAGATGTAAAAACGTGACACCGGATATCGTTATCACGGACCTGATTCAACTTATAGATCATATTACTTAGGAATCGGTTATAAGGCCTTTTTACTCTTTCCAGAGATCAACATCGATAAGCCCGATCCTGGCTGCATACCTCACAAGTTCCATTGTACCGCGCAGACCGAGTTTTTTCATTATATTTGCTCTGTGATTTTCTACTGTTTTGGGACTGATAAAAAGCCTTGAGGCGAGCTCTTTTGGGAAAGCGCCTTCAGCCAGCATACGCATAACTTCCTGTTCTCGCGGTGTAAGGGAGCTATAGTCACCGTCGGATATTTTCGCCTCCTTTACAGGACTCTTTATCAATTTTTCAATCACTTTGTGGGAAACAGAGCTGTCCATAAAATAATCACCCTTTGAAACCGTTTCGAGCCCCTGAAGAAGCCTGTCGGAAGCGGAATCCTTGGACACATATCCGGTTGCCCCAGCCTGGAACGCTTCAGCGATATAGTCAATCTTGGAATGCATGCTGACAATTATGATATAAACTTTCGGCAAAGCTTTCCGAACATCATATGTCAAATTAATTCCGCTTATATCGGGTAATGAAATATCAATCAGGACCATATCAGGTTTTAGCTGTCTGGCCTTCATGAGCCCTTCATGCCCGGTCCCGGCTTCTCCAGTCACTTCAAATCTGCTGTCTCTTTCAAGCATAGACTTCAGGCCCTCACGGAAAAGAGGATGATCATCAACAATCAAAATACTCTTTTTCTGCTTCACGCGTATCCTCCATCACTATGAATATATTTTTATCGGTTGAAAGGCCGGTCATATAAAACGGTATTTCCTTTCTAAAATATAATTTATCCGAAATCAATCAACTTTAGGAATAATTGAATTCGTGCACTTTATTTGTCGAATGGGGAATACTTTTTTAAAAGGGTCCATTGCTGGATACTTTTTAAAAAAAGGGAAAACTGTAACGACAGGATTTAAGCCGATCCAAATTACAGTATCGCATCATATCTGGTTGAAAACGATTTAATGTACAGTATGAACCTCAACCTGGTATTCAAAAATACTTTCCAGAATCTCCATGATTAATTCAAAAGAGATCTCATTAATAATCTGTTCAGGCCATCCCAGAGATTCCAGGGCATGATTTACAGAAGTAACCGTAAAAACGCCTCCATATTCAACAATATTGATGATATCACCGACAAACTGACTGATTTCAGCATGCTTCAGCCCTCTGGCGTGCAATATGCTGAGAAGTGTCGCACATGTGTTTTTAATATTGTCCATCTCACATAAAAAATATTCCGACAGCGTACTAATTTTTTGAGAATTTCTTTTTGACTTCAACTTTAGCGTACCTCCTTTATTAAAAAAATCCTGGCTATAACCACAGTGAAAAATAACGGGCGGTTGTCACGATCTTTCGGAGCTGTCAAATTATTATCATGTTGATTTTGCATGTCCATAAGATGATCATCTCATTTTTATAGGGAAAAATCCCAAAGTCGGGATTCTTTCCCAAATTCAAAATTTTTCCCGGCCATGAACGGTATATTCGATTTTTTAACTTGACTATCAGATACTTGTTGAGGTAAAAAGACTATCAGATACTTGTTGAGGTAAAAATAGGATCAAAGTTTTTCAATGCTCAGATTCAACACCATTTCTCCATATTCGACTAAAATAATTCATAATATAAA
>JAQYVL010000028.1 GCA_030145525.1 Desulfobacterales bacterium | reverse complement strand
ATTTACGGACGGCTCCAGCCATGTTCTTAAAAACTCGCTCGACTGGTATTCTTCAAACAGCTCTGTCGCACAGTTTTCGAACGATGCAAACAAAAAAGGGTTGGCTTTCTCCAAAAATTCCGGTACTGTAAAAATAACAGTCAAAGATCCGCGATCCGGGAAAACAGCAACGACATTCCTAAACGTGACCCCTGCAAAACTGATTTCGTATCTCATCTCTCCCCGATTCCCGTCTCTGGCTCTAGGTAAAAAACAGCAACTTTCCGTTACCGGAATCTATACAGATCACTCCAAAAAGAATTTAACCAAGTCATCGAAGTGGTCGGTAGCAGATCAGTCTATCGCGAAAATTGCGAATACTTATGAAGAAAAAGGCATTGTCTCATCGCTTTCAATAGGATCAACCGTTATCGGTGCGATAGATCCCGGCAGCGGAATAAGTGCGACAACAACCTTCATGGTAACAGCGGCTGAACTGGTCTCCCTCAACATTACACCTGCCCGCTCTTCCATACCACTTGGAAACCAGAAGCAGCTTGCCGCAAAAGGAACTCTTTCCGACGGGTCAATCAGGGATATGACAGCAGATGTCACCTGGATATCATCCAACCTGTCCGTTGCCATGGTAGGAAATACAGAGGGACAAAAGGGAAATGTAATCTCAAAAACCTCCGGTATTTCGGTAGTTTCGGCAAAAGATCCCATCACCGGAATAAAGGGGACATCAAAAATATCCGTGACAGGAACAGAACTTATGTCAATTAATATTGAACCCGGCATGCAAACCATACCTCTTGGATTAAATGTTCAACTTACAGCCCAGGGCCGCTATTCTGACAAATCTGTCCAAAATATCACGTATTCAGTAACCTGGTTTTCGGAGAATCCCTCTATTATATCCATAAGCAATAATCCGGGAAATAAAGGAGAAATCACTGCAAAATCATTGGGGGCATCGACAATTAATGTGAAGGATTCTGCGACAGGAATCATCAAAGCACTGCCGTTAACCGTCACAAAAGCAAGGCTGAAAGCCATTCGGATCAACCCTGAACAACCTGAAATATATATCGGCAAACTACAGCAATTTAAAGCAATCGGCGAATATACGGATGGTTCAACAAAGGATATAACAGAATCGATAGACTGGCAGTCATCACAACCGACCCTCGTCTCTGTCCGAAATACTCCGGGAAGAAAAGGGCTGGCAACTTCCATGGCCGTCGGTTCTGCAATCATCGAAGCCCTGGACCCGGAAACAAAGATAAGCGGCAAAACAAGCGTTGTTGGACGCGTTAATTGGTAACATCAGAATTCATAAATTCAAATCTCAGGAGGCTATTATGAAAAAATATAACATGTTCTTTGTTGCAGCACTGATGCCGGTTCTATTGATTTTTTATTCTACCGAATCCATTGGCGAAGATGAAAGCATGACCGCATCTGAAGTCAGGGTTGAAGGTGCCGTAATCTGCCGCGATGTTGTGTCCCTCGATCCCGTCGGATCGGGAGATGTTTTTACAAGTGACTTGAAAAAGCTGATGTGCTTTACCCGCGTTGTTGGCGCAAAAGAGGATACAGAAATCATCCATAACTGGTATTTTGGGGAAAAACTCCTTGCCAGCATATCCCTGCACGTCGGTTCCGATAACTGGCGTACATACAGCTCAAAAACCGTACTGCCGGAGTATGCAGGAGAGTGGAAGGTTGAAATAGTATTGCCTGACGGCCGGCTTTTAAAAAAGATCTACTTTATTGTAGAATAAAAAACAGGCATCCCGGTTATTATAAATCTGTAATGGTGAAAGTTAAAACCACTTATCACAGGATATAAGAGCGTCTCCTATTCGGCTAAAGACATCTGCTTCGGTTCAAATATCTCCACTTCATCGACTTTCTGGAAACCCCGAGGCAGCTTTCGGCCTCTTCGGCCCCGCTCGCCAGTGTAATCAACAAGATTCCCGGGTTTTAAAGTCAGAGATCTTTTTCCGGAATAAATTATCAGGTGGCAGCCTGCAGGCAGGACGGATATCGCTGCTACAAACTCTTCACGAGATTTTGCCCTGGCTGACGGTATATTAATTATCTTATTTCCTTTCCCCTTTGACAGTTCAGGCAGGTCTCTGATCGGAAAAGCCAGCATGCGTCCTTCATTGCTGATTGCCACAACAAGGTCGGTTTCCATATTCCCCACCATCTGCGCCGGAAGAGGACGTGCCGCTTTTGGCAATGTAAGAGCAGCCTTTCCGTTTCTGTTTTTTGTGTACAAATCGGATAATCCGGCAATAAATCCATAGCCGGCATCACTTGCAAGAAATACTTTATGATCCGATTTTCCCAGCAATACCGTTTCAACTTTTGCCCCTGCCGGCAGATTCAACCGGCCACTTAAAGGTTCGCCATGACCTCTTGCCGAGGGCAGGCTGCTGGCGATGATGGAATAGCTGCGCCCTGTTGAATCAAGAAATACAGCGAGCTGATTGCTTCTTCCCTTTGCGGCCGATTTAAAATGGTCTCCCGCCTTATATGTCAAATTCTCGACATCCACTTCATGACCCCTTGCCGCTTTCACCCAGCTGTTTTCAGAGATAACCACAGTAACAGGCTCCACCGGTATAAGATCTGCTTCTGAGAAAGCCTTTGCCTCTTCCCGCCTTGCAATAGGTGATTTTCTGTCATCACCGTATTTCTCTGCATCAGCCGCAATTTCCTGTTTGATCAGTGTTTTCAAACGTCTTGCGGATCCAAGAATTTTTTCCAGATCTTTCCGCTCCTTTAAAAGATCCTTCTGCTCCTTTCGAATACTCATTTCCTCAAGTTTCGCCAGGTTGCGCAATTTCAGTTCGAGAATCGCTTCAGCCTGCCTGTCGCTGATAGAAAACCGTTTCATTAAAACCGGTTTTGGGTTGTCTTTCGTTCGGATTATTTTGATCACCTCATCAATATTCAGATAGGCAATCATAAGGCCTTCCTGGATATGCAGGCGGTCCACAACTTTATCCAGCCGAAACTGAAGTCTTCTTCGAACGGTTTCCTTCCTGTAAGTCAGCCATTCCTTCAGTATTCCCACCAGACCCTTTACACCGGGACGCCCGTTCAGGCCAATCATATTCAAATTTACACGATAAGTTCGTTCAAGGTCCGTGGTTGCGAACAGATGCGCCATCAGAGCCTCCGCATCAACCCTGTTTGAACGTGGTACAATAACAATTCTTGTGGGTTCTTCGTGGTCAGATTCATCCCTCAGATCAACAACCAGCGGCAGCTTTTTCGCCTGCATTTGAACTGCGATCTGCTCAAGAACCTTGGAACCGGAAACCTGGTGGGGAAGTGCCGTTATCACAATGTCCCCGTTTTCACGATAATAGGTCGCCCGCATGCGGAGACTGCCACGCCCTGTTTTATACATTTCGATGATCTCGTCCGGCGATGTTATGACCTCCGCTTCTGTCGGAAAATCAGGGCCTGGAATGTGTTCACACAACTCCTCCACCGTAGCTTTTGGATTATCCAGAAGATGGATGCACGCGGCAGCGGCCTCACGCAGGTTATGGGGCGGAATATCCGTGGCCATTCCGACTGCGATACCGGTTGTGCCGTTCAGCAGAATATTGGGAAGACGGGTGGGTAAAAACAGCGGTTCTTTGAGCGTTGCATCAAAGTTCGACCCCCAGTCTACCGTACCCTGACCAAGCTCGGACAGCAAAACCTCTGAATAGGGTGAAAGCCGTGATTCTGTATAACGCATGGCGGCAAACGATTTGGGATCATCCGGTGCGCCCCAGTTCCCCTGCCCGTCCACGAGCGGATACCTATAGGAAAAAGGCTGAGCCATCAAAACCATGGCCTCATAGCAGGCCGCATCTCCATGTGGATGAAACTTGCCCAGCACATCACCCACTGTTCTTGCCGACTTTTTATATTTTGCAGTGGCTTTCAGGCCAAGCTCGGACATTGCATATACAATTCTTCTTTGAACCGGCTTAAGCCCGTCGCTGATATGCGGAAGAGCCCGGTCCAAAATCACGTACATGGAATATTCCCGATATGCCTTCTCGGCAAACTCATGAAGTGGAAGGGTTTCAATTCCTTCTATACTCAATTGTGTCGAAGTTCTCATATTTTTTTCACTTTGTTAAATTTAACAGGCTCGTATTACCATCACCGCCGAGCCAATCTCTTCTGTCCCCTGCCCGTTTTTTAGCAAGCAGCATATCCATGAGATTATAGGCCGCTTCCTGATCTTCCACCGACAACTGCACCAGTCGTCTGGTATCCGGTGCCATCGTCGTCTCCCGGAGCTGCATCGGATTCATCTCTCCCAGGCCTTTAAACCGCTGTATATTAATTTTCCCTTTTTTCTTCATTTTTTCAATACGTTTGATTACACTCTGTCTTTCTTCTTCATCCAACGCATAGAACACCTGCTTGCCGACATCGATCCGGTACAGCGGAGGCATGGCAACGTAGACATGCCGGTTTCGGACAAGCTCAGGGAAATGCCGAAGAAAAAGAGCGCAAATCAGAGTGGCAATATGCAGTCCGTCTGAATCCGCATCCGCCAGAATACAAATTTTCCCGTAACGCAGCCCGTTGAGATTATCGGATCCAGGGTCAACACCGATGGCCACCGAAATATCATGAATCTCTTTGGATCCAAGCAGTACCGACTGATCCACTTCCCAGGTGTTTAAAATTTTCCCCCTGAGCGGCATGATGGCCTGAAACTGACGATCCCTTGCCTGCTTGGCTGATCCGCCGGCTGAATCCCCCTCTACCAGGAACAGCTCACATTTCATGGGATCCTGCCCCACACAGTCCGCAAGCTTTCCCGGAAGCGCCGGTCCGGAGGTAATTTTTTTCCTTGCCACCTTTTTCCCGGATCGAAGCCGCTTCTGGGCATTGCTGATCGCCATTTGAGCAAGCTGCTCACCGGCTTCTACATTCTGGTTAAGCCACAGACTGAAGCCGTCCTTGACAATACCGGACACCAGTCCGGCCGCCTGCCTGGAAGAAAGCCGCTCCTTGGTCTGGCCTGAAAATTGAGGGTCCTGCATTTTCAGGGAAAGAATATATGCACATCTATCCCATATGTCATCCGGCGTCAATTTTACGCCCCTTGGGGTCAGTTTTCGAAACTCACAGAACTCACGGATAGATGCCAGCAGTCCGCTTCTGAAACCGTTTACATGTGTACCTCCCTGACTGGTTGGAATCAGATTTACATAACTTTCGGCAACAACCTCTCCTTCTTCCGGGAGCCATGCCACGACCCAGTTTATGGCTTCTTCTTCCCCCTCGGATTCCCCTGCAAAAGGCTTTTCCGGAAGCAGTGTATATTCATAAAGGCTGTCTTCAAGATAGTCTTTGAGGCCATCCTCATAAAACCATTCCTCGCTTTCCCCGGTATTGGCGTCATGAAAATGAACACGCAAACCGGAGCAAAGAACCGCTTTGGCTCGAAGCACATGCCGCAGTCTTCTTACGGAAAATTTCGAATACTCAAAATAACTCTGATTCGGCCAGAACCGGATTGAAGTTCCGGTATTTTTCTTCCCAACCGTTCCGACAACCTTCAATTCATAACATTTCTCACCTTCTTCAAAAGCGATCTGATACCTTTTACCGTCTCTTTTGATCTCCATTTCAAGACGGGTTGAAAGAGCATTGACTACGGAAATACCAACTCCGTGCAACCCTCCGGAAAATCGATAGTTTTTATTCGAAAACTTTGCACCGGCATGAAGCCGGGTCAGAATCAACTCAACGCCTGTAACCCCCTCATCCGGGTGAACATCAACCGGCATGCCTCTTCCGTTGTCTCTAACCTCAAGTGAGTTATCCTTGTATAAAATAACATGAAGGTAATCCGCATGACCTGCAATCGCCTCATCCACGCTGTTGTCAATGGCTTCCTGCCCCATATGATTCGGGCGGATCGTATCCGTATACATACCCGGCCGCTGTCTCACCGGATCAAGCCCTTTTAACACCTCAATCGATTCTGCTGTATATGACTCTTTTTTCATAATTTTATATTGTTGATTGTACAAAAATTTCCAGCATTTGCTGTTGTAAAAAAAAAGATTTGTATGCTATCATGTCGGAAAAATACTCTGATGATTATTCCCCCTGGACCTGAAAGGCATAAACATTTGCGTTTTATATTCACTAAAAATCAATTTTACGCAAGCCCAAAAAAACAGAAAAAGTCAAAAATGACAGTCTCGTAAAAAGTCAAAATTCTGATGGCAAAGAAAAAAGTTCAAGTTCAAGGCGCGCAAATCTCGAGGAATGAGGCGTAGTTAGTCTACTCCGCAGTGACGAGAGATGCAGCGCAACGCCGAAATTGGACTTTTTACGAAGCCATCAAAAATCGTACTTCCGGATATAAAGCAAAGCCCATGAAAGCTTCCCAAAAGCCCTGCTTTTTCAAGCAGAAAGAATCAAAACAATATCTCTGCCTGTCATGCGGAACCGTCATGAAGGGGAAAAAAAGAAGGTACTGCTCTGTAGACTGCCGAAAAAGACTCCGCAGGAAACTTACCATGCAGACCGGGCTCCTGAAGGCGCTGCGTGCGAAATACGCCTCCTTTTATTTTACAGAGACGCTGATAATTATGGACCTTTTGCCATATGGTGAAAAAAATCTTTTCAGTTTCATCTATCCCCGCTCAAAAGGGCACAAGCCCGCCGACGATTTCAGCCAGATGGCAAACACACTCGGAAATCTGTGGTGGGCTGAAAAAAAAAGGACCAATAAAAAATACCTTGCTTCCCGACAGGTGCTGACCGCTGCAGAACGGGCTGAAAACAGAACAGATTCCATCAAACCGATTGAGCTGAAAATTCCTTCGATAAAAGGGTCATCCCTTCTGTATCTGAAACTTGGGAAAACAGACCTTGAGTCCTGTGAATATCAAACAATTATAAAGAAAAAATATCGGAAAGAGGCAAAAAAACACCATCCGGATCTGGGAGGCAATCCCGATGTTTTCCGCAAAATCCACAAAGCCTATGAGGACCTGCTTAGCTGGGCAGATAATCCAACGTTTATCAAACGTCTCGGTTTCCCGGACAAATGGTTTTATAATGGCAAACAAAACAGATGGGTACAGCCGATCCCGGATTATCCTCCGGACCAGCCGGATTAAAACGAAAATTTTCATAAAACATTTTCAAAAGAATTTTCCGGGTAAACCGATTCAGCAGGCAAACAATCACGCCTTTGATATTAAACAAAAATTGTGTATATATGATATTCAAAAAAATTCTTTGTCGGGAAATTCAGATTTTATGATCCGGACAAAAAAGATTTCATGGATTGGCACCAGGTAACGAAAATCTTTTTTAATGGCTTCGATAGAATCAAAATTTCAGGCAGAGGCATTTTAACAAATATTATAAATGGAGAGGAGTATTCATAACAATGGGACTTATTGACTATGATTTAGACGGGCACATCGCAATTGTGAGCATGAATAGTGGAGAGAACAAGTTTACTTTTGAGTTCTTCGAAGCATTTCAAAACGTTCTGGATGAAATTGAAAACAAGACAGAGGCGAGTGTTCTGGTTGTGAAATCAGGACATGAAAAGATCTGGTCCAATGGGATCGATCTTGAATGGATCATGAACCTGGCGCAAAGCGACATGCAGGAAGTCAAAAGGTTTCCCTTTGAACTCACCAAACTCTATCGAAGGCTTCTTTTCTACCCTCTCGTGACAATTGCTGCGATGAACGGTCATGCTTTTGCGGGAGGAGCAATCATGGCTGCCGCATTTGATTTCAGGTTCATGAGATCCGACCGTGGATTTTACTGTATTCCGGAAGTGGATATCAATATTCCACTGTCACCAAGCATGATTGCGTTAATGAAAAAAGCGGTGCCGGAGTATAAATTCCATGAGATGCAGTATCTGGGAACCCGGATGACCGCAACAGAGTGCGAAAAACACAATATCATTTTAAAAGCCTGCCATGTAGATGACCTGATGGATGAAGTAATCAAATTCGCAAAACCTCATAACAAGAGTCGTAAAATGATAGGAGTAATGAAAGAGCTGACATATCAGCACATGGTAAAGACCTTTGAAGAAGATGACCCGGCATGGTTTAATTCAGGAAGGGCCGGTCTGTAGTTAAAAAATAAAAACAAGGGGATGCTCATCAATAATCCAAAATATTGTCACGGCATTCGCACGGGCAGTCTGAAGACGATAATACAAAAGGCTTTGGAGGAAAAAAGTGAGAATTGAGAAAGGAGCAAAGGTCTGCATTACCGGAGCGGCCAGCGGGATCGGCCGGTCCACTGCTCTTGCTATGGCCAGGATCGGTGCTCGTTTATTCCTGACAGACAGAAACGGGAAAGGGCTTTCTGAAACCTGCAGTCTGATCTCGCAGATTGGAGGCGAGGTATGTATACAGAAGACCTTTGATATCACCAGCCTGGAAGATGTGAAAGCGTTTGCAGATAAACTGCACGGTGATTTCGGTCCGCTGGATATCCTGATCAACAATGCCGGTATTGCACTGTTCGCGCTGGTGGAAGATATGGCCCACAAACACTGGAAGAAAGTGATCGATACGAACTTATGGGGCCCCATTCATGGGATTGAATGTTTTCTTCCCGAGATGATCCGGGCCAAAAAAGGACATCTGGTCAATGTCTCCTCTACAGCCGGACTCACGGGCGCGCCCTGGCACGCGGCTTATTCGACCGCCAAGTGGGGTCTGGTCGGTCTGTCCGAAGTGCTGCGCTACGATCTGATGCAGCATAATATTGGAGTGACCGTCATTTGCCCCGGAGCCGTGGACACTCCCCTCAAAAACACCGTGGAGATACTCTCGGTGGACCGGGAAAGCCCTTCTGTCAGGGAAATCATCGGGCAGTTTGAAAAACACGCAATTTCTCCGGATCGGGTGGCCGAACTCATCATCGATGCAATTCAAAAGGAAAAATTCCTGGTCATCACCTCCTTTGATATAAAAATCCTTTACTTTTTGAAGCGACACGTTTTTATTGCATATCATATGATTCTGAAACGTATAAGCAGAATGCTGAACAGGATGAAAGAGCTGTGACAGGTCTCTTCTTACCCAATTTTCGGACCAACCGGCTGTGATGTCTTGGAAAATGGAATACCGTTCGGCGGTTGTTTCATTTTCATATCTCCCCTTGACAAGGATATTATCGGCATTAATCTTTTAACAGAACAAATACGAACTGTCACAAAAATTTACTGCCCGGCAGTTTTATCATAAAACGGAAACCCGTAAATCTTGTACGGAACCCCGTAAATCATATTTTGTCGCAGGGGGTGAAATTATGGAAAAAAATTTTTGTTTCTATGAAAAATTCTCCAAATTCAGCATCGGAATGATTTTGCTTGTATTTTCATTGGCTTTAATGGTCAGCGGTTTTACCGTATTACCGGTTTTCGGCTTTATTGTTGCCATTCCCTTTTTTCTGATTTCAGTTTATTTCTTCCGCGCACACTTAAACAAGGATTGCCAGATAGAGTAATTCTGTAAAACACAGAACTCCGGATTGAACGAAAATTGAAATGAAAAATTTTAATCGCTTATGATTGATTAGCTCGTAAAAAGTCTTAAAACAGACGGCAAAGTAAAAAGTTCCCCGCTTTTAGCGGGATTTCCGCTTCGCTCCAACAAGCTATTCCAGGCGCGCGAATCTTATATAATACCGTGCACGACAGTGCAGCGGTAGCCGAAGGCGTGCATAGTTAGCCTATTCCGCAATTATACAAGATGAAGCGCAACAAAGAAATTGGACTTTTTACGAAGCCGTCATGATTAACGCATTCGTAAAAAGCCGCATGTGTGCCATGCCGGCTTCTGGTTATGGGCAAAAGGATGCGCCTGTCGGCATTTAAAATGAATAAGATACACCAACTCCGCCGAATAAGTCCACATCCTGATCCGGAAGGACTTCATCATCAAATGAATCCGCATATGCAATAAATCCAGACACATTAAGCGCATCCGTCGTTGCGTATCCAAGGCCCAAAGAAATATTGTAATCATGGAATCCGCCTTTTGTTCCGCCATACGCAATAGACATATTGTCTCCTGCGTATCCTGCTGAAGCACTGAAATCCATGCTTAATTTGTCACTGATATCACGGCTGTAACCCAAATTCAAATTCACATAATAGTCTTCTACCTCATCAAAATCCCAATAAACATCAACACCCGTGGCAAGCCCTTTGACAGGCTCGATTTCTATGCTGCCGTACAGTTCGCGGGTGCCTGACCCGCCTGCGGGAAACAGATATTCAATATAGCCGACAGTGAATGAAACAGATTTAACCGTAAAACCATATGAGGCTGTCAGGTCGATTTCCGAAAACTCGCCGCTTTCCAGAGTATTGTCATAATCATCGACATCAAAATTCCCCCAGACATTAAAAGCAAACCCGCCTGAAGTCACATCGACGGAAGGCTGAACAACCACACCATCATTGAATGTAATTCCTCTCCAAACATAAGCTGAGTTAACATCGACTGCAGCCGTTGCATCAGCCGCAAAAACATTTCCGACAGAAAATACGGTCGAAATTACCATTGCTGCCAGTAGAAACAATTTTTTTTTCATGGCTTTTCTCCTTAATCCTTTAAAATAAATATAAATTGTTTATTGCTCATGCTTCTGAAAAACCATAAGCACCTCACTTAAAAAAAATGTTTCCTAAATGTTTCCCATCTTCATTGGTTCTCATTTTTTCTTATCAGTTAGGCTTTGCATTCCATGTGCCAATGAATAGGGAAGATGCAAAATCAAAAATATCAATTTAAAATCAAAGTATTATAAGATAAGGATGGAAAGGGACAGGGGCCTGCCGGAAAAAACTTATTACATTTTTGTTTTCAAGTAAAAGTTTTATTACAATTATGTATATCTATTTCAATGCGCCTGCCGGTTCCTTTCAGGGATGGCCGGAAAAATTAGTTACTATTAAATTGATATCTGAAAAAAATTGATTATCTTAGTTTATAAGAGTGCAAATAATTATAGAAAAATCCTTTCACGAAGATGCACGAATCAGGATTGAGGAGGCAGCAGGATGAAAAAAAGAAACCTTTTGATACTTGTCATATTCACCCTTGGCATTCTTGGATTTTACAAAATACAATCCTTAACATATGCGGAGTACAATAAAATGAAAAACCACGATCCATCAGCACATAATGATGTTGCCACATTTGCCGGAGGCTGTTTCTGGTGCACGGAATCTGATTTTGAAAAAATCGAAGGGGTAACCGGGGTCATTTCCGGATTTTCCGGAGGACCGGAAAAAAATCCATCCTATGAAGATGTATCTGCCGGGAAAACAGCCCATTTAGAGGTTGTCCAGATCCACTATGATTCTAAAAGGGTAACCTACAGTGAACTGCTTGATTTCTTCTGGAAGCATATAAATCCCACTGATCCGGGTGGTCAGTTTGTTGACAGAGGCCCTCAATATCGCTCGGCCATTTTTTACCATACAGAAGAGCAAAAACAGCTTGCCGAAAATTCAAAAAAAGCATTGGCGGACTCCGGAAAATTTAATAAACCTATTGTTACGGAAATTCTTCCCTTTGTGGCATTTTATGAAGCAGGGGAGTATCATCAGGACTATTACCGGAAAAATCCGCTGGGGTACAAACTTTACAGGCACAACTCGGGCCGGGATCAATTCATTGAAAAAACCTGGGAACGAAAAGTTGGGAAAAAACCTTCACCGAAAAACGGCATGAGTTCAAAAACGTCGAAATATTCAAAACCAGACGACGATATCCTTAAAAAAAAGCTTTCACCGCTGGAGTACAAAGTCACCAGGCAGAACGGTACTGAGCCGCCCTTTAACAATCGCTATTGGGACAACAAAAAAGAGGGAATATATGTCGACGTTGTATCGGGGGAACCGCTCTTTAGCTCAATGGATAAATTTGTTTCCGGAACAGGATGGCCCAGCTTCACAAAACCACTGAACCCGGAAAACCTGGTGGAAGTAGAAGACCGCTCGCTTTTCATGGTCCGAATGGAAGTCAGAAGCAAAAATGCAGATTCACATCTTGGCCATATATTTCCCGATGGGCCGAAGCCCACTGGGCTGAGATACTGTATCAATTCGGCTTCCCTGCGGTTTATCCCAAAAGAGGATCTGGAAAAGGAAGGGTATGGGAAATATGTAAACCTGACAAAATAAATTTGGTTTCATGCGGCGCTCCCTTCTGTTAGGATTGTGCCATAGACCGGATTGTCAATATATATAAGTGCGAGGGAGGTTTTTATGAATATCCTAAGGAATCAGCCGCAAAAAATGTTACTGGATCTTCAAAAATTGAACGAATTGAACTCCATGGGTTATGCCGGAGAATTCTGCCTGGGCGATACGGTTGTTACCGCATGTGGTGACTGGAGAGGAGGGCCAAAATATATACTAGAACATAAAGCTGTATACGAAAAAACGACCAATACATATTGGGAACGACACTGCTACGAAGCCAGAAAAAAATTACCCCGGTAAAAAAGGCTACGCCGGTTATGCTTCTTTGTAACCATAGAAGAAGGAATTATAAGGAGGAAATATGCTGAAACAAAAATGGATAATGGGTTTGCTTGCTGTACTGGCTCTGTCTGCATTTATTTCGGGTTGTGCGGCGCATCAGCGGGCAAAAATGGCGGAAAGAGCGCCATCAGAACTTACCGGATTATCCAAGGTCGATCTGCTGTCCTGCGCAGGTGTTCCGGTTCGTTCGGAAAAGATAGACAACATGGAATTTTTGACTTATGTCGGCGGTGGAGATGTAAAAGGGTTGTTTCATCGCAGGCACCACTACTGCGAAGTAACATTCACTCTGCGGGATGGCGTAGTCCAGAAAGTTACCTATGCTGGCAATACAGGAGGTCGTTTTACCAGGGGAGAACAATGTGCCTATGTCGTTGCGCCCTGCCTGAAGGAGGAGGATTGACTGAGTAAAAAAACAAGCACTACTTGACGGTTGCGCATTCATAAAACAACTCATACGGGCAGTTTTTTTTGCAGTATTCGTGGTCCAGATGCTTGAAGAGATAGGAGATCGCTTCATTTCTATTCATTATCAAGCATCCGGATTGCATCGAGCATTCGGATTGCAATTTATCGATAAATCCGGAGCGCTGCATGGCTTCTTGCACCTGGATATGGAGCCCTCTGAAAACCATCGCTACTCCCCGGTTTCTGATTTCATCGTAAAGGACAAGCAGTTCATCAATCCCGGTGATATCAATGCACCCGACAGATTCGAAATCAAGCAGCAAAAACTTAAGCGGCGTTTCCACCTCTTCCAGGCGCTCAAGGAGATGATCCACTGTATATTCAGCATTTGCAAAGTAAATAACATTATCAGAGCGTAATTGAAGAATTTGAGGACAACTGGGTTTATTGAATTCATCGGCATCGACAAACATGTTATGAACCGGATCTTTCGTAATGCGAATTATCCGCGGATGCATTGTTCTCCATAAAAAAAACATCAGAGATGCCAGCACGCCGATCATAAGGGCATAATCCGGCTTGGTAATGAGAGCCAGAGAAAAAACCAACATTGCCACGACGCCGTCATGGCGGCTCATTTTCCAGAGCGCGATCACTTCCCGTGGATGGAAGAGTGTGAGTACCGCACCGATTACCAGTGCAGCAAGAACCGCCTTGGGAATGAATGTCAAAAGCGGCGTCAGAAACAGCAGGGCCAGCACAACACTCAGACTTGACACCACACTCGATATTCCGGTTTTAGCACCGGAAGCATAATTGATCGCGGTTCTTGAAAATGATCCGCTAACCGGATAACATTGGAAAAAAGATCCAATGAGGTTGGCCATTCCCTGACCGATAAACTCTTGATTCACATCCAGTTTTTGACCGGTTTCCGAAGAAATGGTCTTTCCTACAGAGTAGGTTTCCGCAAAACTGACCAACGCGATAACGATAGCCGGACCAAATAGTTCGCCGAGGATATGATAATCTATCTCCAGCATGCGAAAAGCCGGCAGTCCTGCCGGAGTATCGCCTAAAACAGCAACGCCCTTTTCATCCAGCCCCAGCCACCAAACAGCCAGGGTTGTAATGATCAGCGCAGCCAGACCGGCCGGAAAATTTGGCCTGCTTTTTTTCAGGCTGTAAATGAAAACAAATGATGCCAGTCCGATCACGGTAGTCACCGTTTTGAGTGTCGTGATCTCCCGGATGATTTCCACCAGCATCGGGAAAATAAACTCATGACGTGAAACTGTCAGGCCGAGCAGATGCGGCAATTGTGTTGCCGAAATGATAATGGCGGCCGAAGATGTAAACCCTTTTACAGCGGAGTGAGAGATAAAAGCCATTACAATCCCAAGCCGAAAAATCCCGATAATCAGATAGAATACACCCACCATGAATGAAAGAAGCAGAGAAAGCTCAATAAACCGGGGAGTTCCTGGCTCGGCCATCGTAGAAAGCGTTGTCAATACCAGAAGGCTCATAATGGCGATCGGCCCGGTTGCAAGCTGTCGGAGACTGCCCCACAATGCAGCAATCAGCGGCGTGATCGCTGCAGCATACAACCCGTATACCGGCGGCAGGCCGGCCAGCATGGCATATGCCATCGCCTGGGGAATCAGCACAACAGCTACCGTCAGCCCTGATAAAAGATCATCCCTGAAAAAAGAGAGTTGATAAGTTTTCAGCCACTCAACAAATGGAAATAATCGTTTGCCCAGGCTGTATTGATGGGTTGGATGTGACATGAATAATCCCTTTTGCGTTTCAATATATCACAATCAGTCTGAATAAACCACCATCCTCACAGATCCGCCTTTCTTAATACCCGCTTTTATGGCACATTCGTTTTGTAGTGATCTGACACATCTGCTTACAAAACCCTAGCAGATCTGCAATAGTAACATCGCAGATTCCTGAAGAAAAAGAACACTAAAAACGGATTCCAAAACCTTATATCAGACGGAAGCCCTGACAGAACATGTGATAATAATTATGAATTTATTTCAAATAATTGAACATAATAAAAACAAAAAATACCGATGCCGGAAAATGATTGATAAATACTTGACAGCCCGCAATTAGGCTTTAGTTTTGGATAGAATCCCGGTTCCGTCATTACGAGGCATCAACAAACCGGCTGAACAGGAGGTTAATATGAATAAAGACAATTTTTTTATGATCGCATTCTATGGGATCGCATTGTTAAATGCAGGTCTCATCGGCTATGCTATCATCGGATAACATATATATAAAGAAATAAAAGGGGCGGCAATCCGAACCGGATCCGCCTCTTTTTTTTACTCTCCATATTTTTTAAAATATCCCCCAAATATGGGATGCGAATCATTCGAAATTAAGATACAGTATCGATTACAATCGGAACCGTTTCAACCTCAAAAAGGAGAATTCAGGCGTGGCTCAAATTAAAAATGCTATGGAAATTTTTAAACTGCTAGAAAAATCCAATTGCAGAGAATGCAATGAAAAAACATGCCTTGCCTTTGCCGGCGCAGTGTTTCAGGGGAAAAAACAGTTAAGTGAATGCCCTCGCCTGTCGTCCGATATTATAAAACAATATGGTAATGAAAAAGCGGAAAAGCCTGCAAGCGCCGAACAGGATATGGAAGCCGCCGCCCTTGGACTGAAAAGAAAAATTACCGAAATCGACCTGTCTTCTTCTGCAGAACGTTTGGGCGGTATCTTTTCCAATAAAAAATTAACCATCAAAATTCTCGGCAAAAACGTTCATGTGAATTCAGAGGGGAACCTTTCATCCGACATTCATTTGCATCCATGGGTGACAATACCGATACTCAATTATATTATTGACAGTTCGGGAGCCCCTGTTTCAGGAAAATGGGTTCCTTTTAGAGAACTGAAAAACGGAAAGACATGGGCGCCGCTTTTTGGACAGAGATGTGAAAAACCGCTTAAAAAAGTTGCGGATACCTACACGGATCTTTTTGAAGACATGATTCGGCTTTTCAAAGGAAGAGAGGTGGAAAAGCATTACTCCGCTGATATCTCGCTTGTTCTGCATCCGCTGCCCAAAGTACCGATCCTGATTTGTTACTGGAAGCCCGGGGAAGGGTTTGAATCCAGTCTCAATTTATTTTTTGATTCAACAGCAGAAGAGAATCTCAACATTGAATCCCTTTATGCTCTTGGGACCGGCCTTGTGAGGATGTTTGAGAAAATCAGTTTGAGACACGGATATCAGTAGAGCCGGATTGGGGGATTGAGGGATTGGATATGCCGGTTGTCAGATTAAAATCAATATATTGTGTTTAAAATATTTTTAGTATAGAAGTTAGGAATCTCAGTATTCTTGAAAATATGAATTCTCAAGTATCATGTAAGTAAACTTAGAGGCTTTTTTAAATGGCTGAAAACCCGACCTATGAAGAATTAGAGAAAAGGATTCAGGAATTAGAGCGCGCAGAATCTAAGCGCAAGTGGGCAGAGGAAGAAAAGGACCGGATTCTCAATCTGTCCTGCGATCTTATCTGCATTGCAGGAATGGACGGCTATTTCAAGTATGTTAATCCCGCTTGGGAGAAGACGCTCGGCTATACCAGGGAGGAACTCCTATCAAAACCATTTCTGGATTTCATTTATCCCGATGATCATCTTTCGAACGACGATGAGGTGGAGAAACTAAACAGGGGCGAGCAAACCCTTGATTTCGAGAACCGCTATTTGCACAAAGATGGTTCAATTCTTACCATATCCTGGACAGCCACGCCATTAGAGCATGAAAAAAATATGTACTGTATCGGACGGAACATCACCGATCGCAAGCGGGCGGAGAAAGAGCTGAGCGAAGAAAGGGTAAAATCTCAACATTACCTTGATATTGCCGGCGTGATCTTCGTTGCTATAGATGCAGAACAAAATGTGATGATGATAAATAAAAAAGGGTGTGAAATATTAGGTTATGATGAACATGAAATTGTTGGCAAGAACTGGTTTGATCAATTTATCAAAGCTGAATATGTTGAAGAAATAAAAAGCGTATACAATCAGATAATGTCTGGCAATATTGAACCGGTTGAATACTATGAAAATGAAATTTTTATAAAAAATGGCGAGGAGAGAATTATAGCGTGGCATAATTCTATAATCAGAGACGAGTCTGGGCGTATTGTTGGCACTCTTAGTTCAGGGGATGACATCACCGAGCGCAAGCAGGCTGAAGAAGCATTGAGTGAGAGTGAGAAAAGATACCGTCACCTGGTGAATCATATGAGTGACGGCTTGGTAGTACAAGATGAAAATGAATTTATTACTTATGCCAACAATAGATTCTGCAAAATACTGGGTTATCAAGAAGATGAGATAATTGGAATGGCGGCATTTGATTTTTTAGATGAAAACAACAGAAAAATATTGAAAAAACAAATGTCTTTTAGAAAGAAAGGTATCACCACATCTTACGAGATTGAAGTAACCAGAAAAGATGGCAGCAAAATATCTGTTTTTCTCTCTCCACAGGGTGTGTTTGATTTAGAAGGACAATTTAAAGGAAGTTTTACTGTGTTTACTGATATTACCGTCTATAAACAAGCAAAAGAGGCTCTGGAGAAAGCAAATGAACGGTTGGAAGAAAAAGTTAAAGAGCGAACCACTGAGCTTAAGGAAAGAAATATCGCTTTAAAGGTATTACTGGAGCAGCGTAAAAATGATAAGAAACAACTGGAAAAAATCATAATGTCAAATATCAAGCAGCTGATCAAACCGAATTTAGTCCGACTGAAGAAAAGCTCTTTAACCGGCAGGCAAAAATCCGAACTGACTATCCTGGAAGCCAATTTAAATGAAATTATTTCACCATTTGAATCGTCTTTATCCTCGGAATACTTAAAACTGACCCCAACAGAAATTCAGGTTGCAAATTTTATAAAACACAACGTAACTTCAAAGGAGATAGCCAACTCAATGGGCCTGTCCCGAAGAACGATCGATACTCATAGACATAATATAAGGAAAAAGATTGGAATCAGGGGAAAAGGCATAAACCTCAAAACCTATCTGTCATCTCTCACATAATATGTATTTAGACCAAGTAACTGATAATTGAACGCGCAGTATTTACTTGTTGCATAAATTCAGTTTTATTATATCCAATCCAAAATGGTTTTCGGGAATATAAAAAATGTTAATGGAGAAAAGTGATCTATTTTGTCATGATCTTCCCTCAACCTTTCAACCCAAAATTGGGAAAATTCTCGTAACAGGAGCCAGTGGTTACATTGGCGGCCTGCTTGTTCCGGAACTTATCGCCAGGGGATACTCGGTCAGGGTGATGGTTAGGGCTGCCTCCCCTGCGAATAAGGAAAGGTGGCCGGGAGCTGAAATTACGATTGCAGATGCCCATGACTATGATAATCTTAAAAAAGCCCTCAATGGAGTTGATACTGCTTATTTCCTGATTCACTCGCTGCTTCTTGGGCATAAAGAATTTGAATCTGCGGACATTGAAGCCGCAATTAATTTCAGAAAAGCAGCTGAAGAAAACAACATCAAACGAATTATTTACCTCGGAGGGCTTGGCGACAGCAAATCGTCACTGTCTCCTCATCTCAGAAGTCGGATCGATGTTGCGATTGAATTAAGCAAGGGGAAAGTTCCTGCAACAATTCTTAGAGCTGCAATTATTATCGGATCAGGAAGTGCTTCATATGGTATTATCAAGCATCTGGTAAAGAACATTCCGATTCTTCCCATTCCATACTGGGCTAGAACAAAATGTCAATCCATCGCCATTCGCGACGTGATTAAATATCTCGTCGGTGTGCTCGAGAAGCCGGAAACATCCGGCAGGTCTTATGATATTGGTGGAAGTGATATTCTAACCTATGAAATGATGCTGAAAATCCTCGCAGATCTTCTGAACAAAAAAAGGATGTTTATTCCGTTTCCATATTCAGCTATTGGATTCTACGCCTATATTGGTGGACTTGTAACACCTGTACCCAGCCAAATAACAAGATGTCTTATGGAAGGGATTAAAAATGAAGTGGTCTGCCGGGATGACAGCATCAAAGAGGTGCTGCCGTTTCAACCCTACCCATTTAAGCGGGCAATCCTGGCTGCCATGTCAAGGGAGGAGCAGGATAAAATTCACACAAGATGGTCCGACGCTTATCCACCCGGTTATATGCTGGCCATGAAGCTGCATGAATTACAAAAATTACCTCGATTCAGGAGCTCTTATTCAATTTTTTCGAAAAAGCCGACCTCATCTCTTTTCCAATCTATTTGTAAAATAGGAGGCAAAGAAGGCTGGTTTAATAGCAATACCCTTTGGAGGTTAAGGGGAGTGATTGACAGAATTCTGATGGGAGTCGGAACATCTCGTGGAAGAAGAAGCTCATCCAGTCTAAGAGTAAATGATGTCATTGATTTTTGGCGAGTCGAGGACCTCAAACCGGAGAAAAGACTTCTGCTGCGTGCTGAGATGAAATTGCCGGGCATGGCATGGCTGGAATTTCTGGTAACAGACCAAAAAGAAAACGTGAATCAGCTGTCTGTTAATGCGTATTATGAACCACGGGGAATATTTGGGATGCTATATTGGTATATATTCCTTCCCTTCCACCTGTTTATTTTTTATGATCTTATTAAAGAAATCGAAAAACAAAGTTGACGGCTTCGTAAAAAGTCCAATTTCGCATCAGCATTCCCTGCTATGTTCAAATGCCGCTCGATCTATTCCGAATACCGGTATCTCCTTCTTTATAGGATTACTGAACTTTGTATGAGAAAGGTGGAATCCCAATTTCTCAAGGACCCTGATACTTGAAATATTTTCCGGGTGGACACAGGCAAGAATTTTATTGATATCGGTCACTCGATACGTTTCCGCAAGAATTGCCTTTCCCGCTTCCGTTGCATAACCTCTGTTCCATGAATCACGGCAATATCGATATCCCAGCTCAACATGGTCCAGGAACTTTGAATAGGTTACCCCGCACCATCCGATATAAAAACTTTCATCCTTTCTGTAAACAGCCAGATTGCCCGTTTTGTCATTTTCCTGCCTGACAATTTCCTCTCCGTATTTTGCCGAAGCCACTTCACGTGTCCAGTGATAAACGCTTCCGTCGCCAATGTACTGCATCACTTCAGGGTCGACAGTCATGGAATAGAACCTTTCAAAATCAAGGCATGACTCATTTTGCAATCGCAATCTGTATGTTTCAATAGGTGTTCTAAAAATCATTGATTATGGTTCTCAATAACATGCTTCCGTTATACGATTCTCTCTTAAACTACAGGAGCTGTTTCTCACTGCCCGCTGTCAGTATGGGATTTACCCAAAAACAAATATTACCTAAAGTGAGCGTTTCAAATTTTAAGAATATTGAATTGATAAATATTTTCAAAGGATTTTATCCATTTGAATTCTTAAAATTTGAAACCACAAGGGATTGCCGATCTTACCGCATCTACTGCGTCAGACGACATACCGCATAAACCACTATAGCGAAACATCATCTTCCCCCGAAGGGCGGGATTTCGCTACGCTCAACTTGCTTAGCTACGGCAACACCGCCGAAGGCGGGCAAGCCTCGACAATCACTCAATTTAGGTGATATGCAAACCGGGTAGGTTCTGGGACCTCGACAATCGCTCAATTCAGGTGGGGGTAAAAACACAAGCAGACTTGTTGAGATGAAAAAAAAACAACAGCCATCTCAAAAGAACAGGTGGGATGATCATTACGCCCGGAAAGCGAAAAAAGAAAATTTTTCCGCCCGATCCGTATACAAACTTCAGGAGATACAGGATAAGTACCATT
>JAQYVL010000027.1 GCA_030145525.1 Desulfobacterales bacterium | reverse complement strand
TTCTCGGCCCAAAAGGGAATAAAGAATTTTTGATATCTTTAACCATGACGGCTTCGTAAAAAGTCCAATTTCTGTGTTGCGAGGATCAGCTTATCAACCATTTCAAAAAATTGAAAACTAGAATTTTTATCGTGCTTATCTCCCGGCCCCAAATTATGGCTTTCCGATACGAATATCAGACATCAAGCATATGTTTTTGAACTTGATTTTTTTAGATAAACGATATAAAAAATTTAGTTTTAATGCCGTTACAGTATTTCCCATTGGATTAATTGAAATTTTATGGATTAATTGAAATTTTATTCGAGAGGAGCTCAAATGAAGGATGTTGCGGAAAAATTAAGGAACATAGCACTTGTGGCACACGGCGGAGCCGGTAAAACATCACTTGCGGAAGTAATGCTTTTCAATGCCGGGGTCACAACACGTATCGGCAAAGTCGAAGATGGTAATACTGTCATGGATTTTGAGCCCGAAGAGCTGAAACGAACTTCAAGCATCAGCAGCGGATTTTACCAAATCGAATGGGAAAAGCACACCATAAGCATTATTGATACACCTGGAGACTCAAATTTTTTTTCCGACACCAAAAGTTCTATGCAGGCAGCGGACAGCGCAGTTGTTTTGATCGATGGTGTTGATGGCATAAAGGTTCAGACCGAGAAAGCCTGGCTGTTTGCTGAAGAGTACAATCTGCCGTGCGTTATTTTTATCAATAAACTTGACCGTGAACGAGCCGATTTCCGGCGTTCGTTGCAAGACGCGGCTGACTCTTTCAAGCCCAAACCTATAATTATTCAGCTGCCCATCGGAAAAGAAGATGATTTTAAAGGCATTGTAGATCTTGTATCCATGAAGGCATATAAATATGATGGAAACGGCAAGGCATCGTCATTTGATATCCCTTCCGATCTTAAGGAACAGGTAGACTCAGAACGAGAAGCTTTTATAGAAAATATAGCGGAAGCTGATGATGCGCTGATCGAAAAATACCTGGAAGGTGAAACCCTGACCGATGATGAGATAAAAGCAGCTCTTAAAAAAGGAATACTTGAAAGAACATTTGTTCCTGTTCTGTGCGGATCTTCGACAAAAAATATCGGAATCGATCTTTTTTGTGACTTTATTGTCAGTTGCATGCCTTCTCCGCTGGATCGGGAAGCATGGCCCGGCTTGGATCTATCTGATGATAACGAAATCATGCGCAAACCGGATGACCCGTTTTCCGCTTTTGTCTTTAAAACCGTTGCCGATCCATATGCCGGAAGACTTTCGATTTTCCGCGTCGTCTCCGGAACACTTGGTTCTGACGGAACTTTCTATAATGTGAACAAAAGCACCAAAGAACGTTTTAATCAGCTTTTACTCATCGCAGGTAAAGAGCAGAAACCAGCAACCCAGGCTGTACCGGGTTCGATTGTCGCTGTGGCGAAGTTAAAAAAAACAACAACGGGCGACACCCTGTGTGACGAGAAAAGTAAAATAAAATTCAAATGTGCCGAACCCTTACCGACATTAATTTCATTCGCACTTGAATCCAAATCAAAGGGTGATGAAGATAAAATCTATATTTCTTTATTAAAAATTAAAGAGGAGGACCCTTCTCTCAAGCTCGAAAGAAAATCGGAAACAAAAGAGATCCTTCTTTCCGGACTGGGGCAGGTTCATATTGAAGCAACCATTGAAAAGCTGAAACGCAAATTCAATGTTGAAGTTCACCTCAATACACCGAAAGTCCCCTATCGAGAAACCATCAAGAAAAAAGTCCGGGTCCAGGGGAAACATAAAAAACAGTCGGGCGGGCATGGACAATATGGTGACTGCTGGATACGGATGGAACCGCTGCCAAGAGGAAAAGGATTTGAGTTTGTTGATGCAATTGTCGGCGGCTCAATTCCAAAAACCTATATACCCGCTGTTGAAAAAGGAATTCTCGAAACATGCAGTAAAGGAGTACTTGCCGGTTTCCCATGTGTGGACTTCCGGATAACTCTTGACGATGGAACCTTTCATGCAGTCGACTCCTCTGAAATGGCATTTAAAATCGCAGGGGCTATAGCGTATAAAAAAGCCGCAATTGAAGCAAAACCCGTTCTTCTTGAGCCGATAATGAAAGTTGCCATTACGACTCCTGATGACTTTATGGGCGATATTATGGGTGATCTGAACAGCAGGCGCGGCAGGGTTCTCGGCATGGACAGCGAAGGGAAATATCAGGTGATAAATGCGGAAGTCCCCATGTCTGAATTCTTGACATATGCACCTGACCTGAGATCAATGACAGGTGGACGGGGAATATTTACCATGGAATTTTCACATTACGATGAAGTCCCGATTCAGCTTGCTGAGAAAATTATTGAAGGGATAAACAGTCAGAAGGAGTAATGTCTTCAAAAGCAGGGCGTATATTGAATACGCCCTGTTTTCAAATTTAGCGGAGCAAATGATAGAACCCTTTCCAAATGACCTCAGTCAAAATATCACGCCAAGACGCAAAAAAACAAAAGACATTCTCACACAAAGACGCGAAGGCGCAAAGAAAAACAAGGAACTTGCTCTTGCAGTAAAATCTTAGCAAGCTTTGTGAGAAAATTTACTTTTTACGGGTTCGTAATCACTACCAGACTATTTATATTTCCGTTTATATACACAACCAAAATTGAGTTTATCTGAATACCTATCTGGAAATCACATGAAAACCGATTCGACTGATTTCGTTAGATCGGTTTGTCAAATTGCAATTTATTTTCAATTATTAGGCTAATCGTTATATCACAACGACTGCTATTTGAATTACTCCCAAATATTATTATGTAATTTATTATATAATAATATAAATTGGCACATAAAAAGTATGCAATTATTTTCACAACGAACTATTTTTTTCGCACATCTTGTATATATTTTATAATGAGTACTCTATATAGCTTGGCTTAAAAATTGCTCTGATATTGATTAATTATTATTAGCCAGAAAACTGCCTATCAATCCTGCATAGCAAATCTATATTATAATCACTTCTACATAACTAACTCGAAGTGAAAACATCTCAGATTAAGTATTTGTTTTAATATAATATATTATCAAAGGAGTGTTAGGCAAAAAGTTTAATGTGTTGCTACTTACACGATATAAATATTTATTGCAAGGATGGGTTAAAATGTTCTCCCAATGGGCAAAATTGTGGGTATTAACAATTATTCTGCTGATGTCGACTTTTGCCCATTCCAGCGCATTTGAAATCAAGTCCAAGTACACTACTATTATTTATAATAATAAAAAAGAGTTGAGACAATTTAACAATGATATATATATGGGAAAATACAGTCGCATCTTGCTGAATAATAACGTGGAAACCTCCGTTGATGAGTTGATTGTTAAAATTGATTGGATTGTCGACCGGGTTAAATCCATCCTTAAAATGTCGCCGGAAAAGATAGGATTTAAAATAGCCATATGCCCCTCTTCCGAAGCTGTCATAAAAGCATATAAAATTGTTTACGGAAAAGACACCCGCTATAAAGCTTTTTATGCTCCACAAATTAATACTGTCTTTTTTTCCACAACAGACATGGAGCTTCGAGTGGTTGCCCACGAGTTTGCTCATGTGATTATGGAGCATTATTTTCAAACCTCTCCCCCAAAAATAATTCATGAACTGTTAGCCAGGTACGCGGAAAAGCATATTACAGACTGAATTCTTCTAGGAGGGAAAAGAAAAAAATATCAGAGGACTGCTTCAAAGATGCTTTAACCGAGCATCCTGTTTCACCCCCCCGCTTGACACTATCTTATATTCGCGTGAGAATGTCTTTCGCTATTCATGGCCTTGCGCATTTTTTACAGGGCGCAAATCCATTATAGAACGCATCCCATTTTTGAGTGAACACTTTTCTGTTTTTCGCAGCAATTTTTTTCCCAAAAGGACACTTCAAGGTGTGGAACCTTTTTGACAATGTATTTCCGATAACTTTTTGTTTTGATGTTTTTTTCAGGGTTTTCCACAAGCCTTTTTTGGAATGCATAGCACCCTTTTGCGCTTTCAGGAGTGTCTTCTCATACCGGTTGTTTGTTCTATTTGGCAGACAGTAGGCCAAACCTTCTTCTATCAGTTTTTTATTTATAAAGGTTCCGTCCGGAAGAAAGACATAAGCCAAAACCCTGCCGTATCGATCCTGTTTTTCTTTATCCAGTTCAAGGAATACTTTTTTTCGATTGAGGAGGGTTTTTGTATAGTTCTTGGCTTGATCTCCAAACGGTTCTGCTCTTATTATTTTCCCATTCAAACTTTTATGCTCGATTTCAGGTGCGTTAATCCCTATGAAACGTATACGCCTACTGTCAGCCAATTTGATTGTGTCACCATCATATATCAATTGAACAGTATGCAGGTCCTTTGCATCAGAAACAAAATTACTGAACAGGATGGAAAGAATGATAATTCCCGGAATCACATAAAGAAATTTTTTCTTCCGCACAGTTGCCCCCTTGATGTTTCGGTGATTAAAGAATAGTTCAGCAAGACCATTGGATTAAATCTGATTTAAAAATCAAAACAACCAAAATAGGGAGCTTGCGACCGAGTTTTTCAATAATAGCTTCGCAAATGATAGAACCCTCCAAATGCCTGAGACTCTTGATCGCTGTTTAATTTTAACATGCTATTGTAAAAGAATATTTTCGTTTTTTTTGCGTCTTTGCGTCTTTGCGTGAGAATGTCTTTCGGCATTTACGGTCTTGAAATTTTTTTGCTATGCTATAAATAACTCTTATCAAGATTGCAATGCCGAACCGCGCTCTCGTCAAGCATTCTCGCCAGGCCGCCTTTTTCCGAAGGTACAAATCCCAGTGATTTTTTCCAAACCTCATCATCTTCCATACATAAGTAAACAAGAACATCCGGTGAAATCTCTCGAATAAACGAGATAATTTTTTTGAAAAGGTTGATACGCAGAGGTTTGAAATATCGCATTTTTCCATCAAGGCCTGAAATAAACTCACCATAGATAATTTTTGAATCCTGAAAACGCTTTTGAATTATCGGTTTTAATGAAGGAATAAAACGAAAGCTGCCAAGGCTGATCCAGACGATGCTTTCCGGCGAGATATAGTTGAACATCTTTTCAATCACTTTGATATAGTCTTTTTCGCATCCGTCATAAATTATTAGCGGATCAAAATGAAATGCAAGGGGATAACCCAGTGATTCGCATTGAGCTGCTGCCCTGAGACGCGCGGAGAGTGATGCAGTATGGCGTTCTTCGCTATCAACTACAGCTTCACTGTTTAATGACCATGAAGCTATTGTTTTTTGATTATGAGAAAGGTGCTTTAAACTTTTGATTGCTGATGTTTTTGTTTTTAACTCCAGGACGGAACTGTTTTGAGAAGAAAACCGTGTAATCAGCTGCTGCGTAAGGTCTGACATAGGTTCCCAGATCAGGCTGTCCGTAAATTCGCCTGTTCCTATTCTGCTGATTTTTTTTAATGAAAACTGAGATTCAATTTCTTCAAAAAGATCACGATAATTGACAAAATATTGCAGGACAGGAGGATGGAAATAGGCCTGAAGTATACAATAAGAGCAGTCCATGCTGCAAAAATTTCCAATGTGAAGAATCTGATAATCACAACAAGTATAGAAACTTGTTCCAGGGCATTTTTTTAAAAAAGCGCCTTTATTCTGTGTGAGAAAAAGAATATTTTTTCCGCTTGCAACAGGGTCGTCTTCAGATGATATGCTGTCAAATACTTCTTTGGCGTTATGGATTATCTGATGTGGTTTCTTGAGTCGTTTAAGAATTGAAGCGGTCTCCGGGAAATCTGAGATCGCTTTGTCTATATATATTTTTTCTAACGGCACTTATGCGTTATCTTTTGAGTTGGCAAGAGTAGATACAATTTCAACAGCTTCATTCATGCCCAGCTTGCTCATATTTAACACAAGAGTATAGAGATTTGGATTATCATAATCTTGTTTTCCGATTTTCATATATAGATTCTGGCGTCTTTTCCCATGAACATTAACACTGTTTTTTGCCTGCGCATAGGAAAGTTTATAATTGTCCTCCATAAATTTGATACGATCCTTCAGTTCGGCAATCATGTCAATATGGATTGCGTTCTCAAAATCTTTCAGAAAATACTGCCCTCCCCTTCCGAGCAAAACACAGTTATCCTGTTCAGCAAATTTTTGCAGCACGTGTTTCAGGGTCTCAATATAAATATCTTCATCGATATATCCTTTTTCTTCATCCAAAATTCGTTCAATAAAGCCTTTAGATACCAATTTTGATATGAAATTCATCAGTTTTCCGCCCGCTTCCTGTTCAATGGAATATACCCAGTCGTCGGAAACTTTTGCCATTTCGGCAACTTTATTAATTATTTCATCATCGATAAAAGCATATCCGAGTTTTTGGGAAACCAGTTTTCCAATGGTTTTCCCGCCAGCACCGAATTGCCTGGATATGGTGATAACAGCCATTGAGATTCCTCCGGGTCATATATGACGGCTTCGTAAAAAGTCCAATTTCTTTGTTGCGCTTCACCTTGTATAACTGCGGAATAGGCTAACTATGCACGCCTTCGGCTACCGCTGCACTGTTGTGCACGGTATTATACAAGCTTCGCGCGCCTCGAACTTGAACTTTTTACTTTGCCGTCTGTTCTGCGGCTTTTTACGAGCTTATCATATATGATTTTAATTTATTATTTCATTTTGTTGGGCATAATTGATAGTCATGTACCATGCTTTTATAAACATATATTAAAAACGGATCACCGGTCAAGAACGTTTTATTATTTGATATCCGTTCATTTTTGAGGTCTATAATTGTTTTTTTGCATACGACAAGAATGGAATATTTCTGTAAAACTTTTTCAGTCAAGTATTTTTCTTATTTCAGGGTGTTGAATTATTTTTTGCAGCTTTGTCTGGCAATTTTTGAGTTCTTTAAAGCTGTTAAACAAAAAATTTAATGTGTATGTCGAACCTTCAAAAAATTTCGGCGGGATCAATTTTGTTGAATGATTAAGATCCAGCTTTTTAATACAGGCTGAAAAAGCAGATTCCGCTGCTGTTATTTCAGGGAATCGGCGTTTCTTTAATAGCATCCTGATCTTGTTTGCTTTCTGATTCCTGTCCAGATCCTGATTTGACATTATTTCTGTGAAACTTTTTTCCTCTAAAATTTCAGGCACATCAATTCCGTCACGATTCGAAATTTCGCTAAGCATAGTAACCATTTCACGTTGTTTATTCAGGCTCAATTTTAGATCATTGAGAAGTCTTGCAATGTAAATTCTATGGTTTTCCTTTGAATTTTCGAGCAAAAGTGCAGTTGACAACGAAAGAGTATCTGCAAGGATATATTCTTTTATCTCTTTATCGAGTTTTGAAATGCGTTTTAATTTTTCAATTATTGAAATGTTTCCCGGCAAAGAAAGCGCTTTTGCAGCCGAAACCAGATCATTTGAGGAATCGTAAAAGATCGAAAGAATCTGTAATGCCCTTGCCTGTTCTATTAAATTTAACGGGCGCTGAAATGAATTGTCGGATATAGCAATCTTAGCACAGAAAAGAGAATGTTTCTGTGACTCGGCTACCTGTGCGGTTACTTTTTTTTCTCCGAGAATCGAAATTGCTTCAATTCGTCTAAACCCGCTGACAATGATGTAGGCACTTTCGTGTTTGATCAGCACCGGAGGATTGATTAATCCGATATCACGGATCGATTGGATAAGGTCATCCGCGGATTTGGCGGTTGTAATTCGAAAAAAATGGTCATCGGAATGTATCGCATCAAGTTCAACATTTTCAGGATTAAAACGCATTATTTGTATCGGTAAGAAGCGTTAGGGCTTCGATATATTTTTTTTGTGTATTCACAATAACTTCCTCCGGCAATTCAGGTCCCGGAGGGGTTTTATTCCATTTTATGGAGAGCAGGTAATCCCTTAAATATTGTTTGTCAAAACTTTTTTGTGCACCACCGGGCTGGTATGATTCCTTTGGCCAAAAACGTGATGAGTCAGGAGTGAGAACTTCATCAATCAGGATAAGTTCATTATTATAAAATCCGAATTCAAATTTTGTATCCGCTATAATAATCCCTTTATCCGCAGCTGTTTCAGCTCCTTTATTGTAGATCGCGATGCTCAAATCCTTTACTAATCTTGCATTTTCCGCCCCGATCCGTTTTTCAGTCTCTTGAAAATCAATATTGATGTCATGCCGGCCAACTTCTTCCTTGGTCGATGGTGTAAAAATGGGCTCGGGCAATCTGCCTGATTCCTGCAGATTTTCGGGAAGTTTTATTCCGCATACTGTCTTGTCTTTTTGGTAAGATTCCCACCCGGAACCTGAGATAAAACCCCTGACAACGCACTCGACCGGAAGCGGATCAGCTTTCTTTACCAGCATGCTTCTTCCTTCAAGTATTTCAGAATACTTACGGCATTCCGAAGGGTACTCTGAAACACGGCTCGTTATAACATGATTTTTGACAATTGAGCTTAGAATATCGAACCAGTAAAGTGATATCTGAGTAAGAACTTTTCCTTTTTCCGGAATCGGATTGGGCATGATGACGTCAAAAGCCGAGATTCTGTCTGTTGCTACCATTAAAAAATATTCACCAAGGTCATAGATGTCTCTTACTTTTCCTTTTTTCACCATCTTTAAATCGGTGAAATTCGTTTCAACAACCGCGGATATCATGTCTCAGTCCTTTTTTTGTTTAACTATAGTTTGATTATTATTTGCCACTGAATGTGGTATTAAAAGACAAAAAGAGAAGTTCTTAGAACGACTCTTCTGTTTGGTTACCTGTTAATAATAAAACATGTATGCCGTCGAACAGCAGCGTTTATCCTTTTTCCTGCAATTCTCTGAAGGCGATAATATATCGGTTTAATATTTTTAGTGATTCTTCGTTTATATCCTGGAATTCTATACCGGATTCAAATCTGCCTTCTTTACCGTCCTGATAGTAGATAACTTTACCCTTGATGTCCACCATTTCATCTTCCAATCCTATGGAAAGGGAAATAATATAACGTTTAGCAATGGGGATGTGTGTTTCCAGGAGAATTCCACCCTGGCTGACATTTAATGTCCTCCCCATGCCCTGAATGACTTCCTCATTGCTTTCATCAAGACATACATAATTTAGAAGATTAAGGGAGCCTATTCGATCATGTTTTCTTTTTTGTTTATCTTTTGCCATATAAGTATCTCGAAATGTTTACCAAGGGTCCTCGTTATTTTTACTCGGAGAGTTTCATCGTGAGCGCTGATATGATTGATGCATTATTCTCAATCATGTTTTTCGTGGTCGTAGAAAGATTTTCATATTCTTTTTGAAGCTCTTCAATCTCCAGCGGTTTAAGTTTTAAATCTTCAGATGCATATACCGATGCTGAATATGGCTCGTGTCCCATATTCAAAAAAGGAATTTTCCCGACAAAATCATTGTCCCCAAGCCTTGCCAGTACGGCCTGTCCTTTGTCTTTTTTTATGGTTATGTAGGCGAAACCGTGATCAATGATAAAAGCCTCTTCCTTATTTTCTCCCTGTTTTATGATCGGTTCTTTGCCTTTTAGTGGTTCATCCGATATTGTTTTTTTTATAAGAAGATCGGTCAGGCGATTGGCACACTGCTTTAGCCTTTTTTCGAGACTTATGATGAGCATGCTTAAATTACGAGAAAATTTTGCATTTTCCAGGGATAATCGCTGAGTGTCAAGAACACCAAGTTGCACTTCACCTACCGTTACTACCGTATACGTTCTGACAGTGTTTTTAATCTGATAGGCAGCAATGCTGCCGATAAAGGAACCGCTGCCTAATCTGAGTATGGGAATCTGGCCTTTTGGTGTTTCTTTTCGGATTTCCAGTATTCCGGAAAGTACAACCCAGCTCCAGTCACCATGTTTTCCCTGGTGTATAACCGTTTCACCATCGCGATAATCTTCTTCATCCGCTACATACATGTAGTCAACGAGAGGGCCTCTGACAATTGGCAATTCAGAATCACCATCTCCCTTATTTTTGTCGTAATACACAGGAGTTTGTTTAACAATGATTCCATCGTCAAGCATTTTCATGGCTTCAAGAACTATTTCCATCCTGTTTTTTTTTATCACCACCTTGTTTTTTACTGATTGCAGTGAGAACTCGAACTCCCCCTCAATCCATCCAAAAAGCGGAAATACAGCATCCAGCCCGGTTAGCGGACCGCAGTCCGCATCAATCGGCTCCCCGTTTAAAAAATATATAATTCCGGGATTTTCATTGTATCTGCTTATGACACGTAAAATACCCGTACTCGAATTTGTGCCAAGAAGCTGAAACACTTCGCTTAGATTTATATAATCAAGACTTCCGGCAATGGCTAAGCTTTTCTTCATGAAATTTATTTTTGAGCCCAGTTAAACTGTTTTTGCAGTGACTGTAAAGTCAGTTTAAGAGATTCCTGTAATGTTTTACCTATGCCTTCTCCTGTAACAGCACTTGCTGGAAGCGAGGCTGCTTTAAGCTGTCTGTTCAAATCTTTTTCCATTTTTTCAAGAGACATAATCGGCATTCCCGTATTGGCAAGATCTCTTTTGTTATATTGCAGTACAAGAGGAATCTTAAAAATATTTAAACCATAATCCTTTAAATTCTGTTGCAGATCTTTTAAGGACTGCATGTTTTTTTCTCGTCTGACATCAAGGGAGTCGGCTACGAAAACGATTCCGTCCACACCTCTCAGAACAAGTTTTCTTGTTGAGCTGTAATGCACCTGTCCGGGTACCGTGAAAAGTTGAACCCGGACATCACAGCCCTTTATTTTACCAAGTTCCATGGGAAGAAAGTCAAAAAACAGTGTCCGATCCCCTTCCGTGTTGATGGATACCATTTCCCCTTCTACCTGTTTCTTATAGGCCCTGAAAATATATTCCAGATTGGTTGTTTTACCGCATCTTCCCGGCCCATAAAAAACGATTTTACATTCAATCTCACGCTTTTTTAAATTAAAAACAGCCATATACTATTCCAATTTCCATTTTTATAAATTATAACATCGACTTTTATTATATAAAACCAGAATCGCTAAAGGCTTTCAATTTTAATGTCAAGGCTGTAGTCACCTTTTTTGGGCCCGGATTTAATCTGTGTCATAGCGGAAACAATACCTGCACCCCGAAAAATTGCAACCGGTGAGTAGAAATGAACATCGTCAAGCCTGGCGTCTACCTTCATATTTTCAATCAGTGCTTCATCTTTGCTTGAAATTATCAGGCTGATAACATTTCCTGATTGGAAACTTACATCCAGCTCGATCTGCTCGCCTTTGTATGGACCGCTGTCAAATGAAATCGCAACAGCGCTGATATCAAGGAACTCTTCCCCATTTTCAAGTTCATCCTCCGAGGCGACTTTTTCTTCAGGTTCTTTCGAAACGGCCAGCTCTTTTCTGAGGCCCTTTTTATCCACTATATCATCAAAGAAAACAGTAATCTTCTCCAGTTGATCGGAGCTGAACATGTTGTCTTTTTCCCATTTTTCCATCTGGTCTGTTGCGCTTTCGATATCTCCCATTTCCAGATGACAGCGCAGAATATTTTTGGCTGCAGAAAATTTTTGAGACTTCACTTTAAGCAGTTTTCCGAACTCTTCAAGTGCGCCTTCAAATTGTCCGAATTTGGCCAGTGCTATTGCGCCCTCGAGCGCTGTTTCACTTTCATTTTTTTCCTTACTTGAAAAAGAAAACAGTTTCTT
The DNA here is from genome assembly GCA_030145525.1 of Desulfobacterales bacterium. Classification (GTDB taxonomy): domain Bacteria; phylum Desulfobacterota; class Desulfobacteria; order Desulfobacterales; family SURF-7; genus JAQYVL01. The sequence continues at coordinate 6,342 of JAQYVL010000027.1, read as the reverse complement.
AATTAGTTCGTTGACATGTTCAGACATTTCAGGAGTAGTCGGCGCGCTCTCAATGGCCTTTACTTCTTTGTTAAGAGAATCTATTTTTTTTGATAGACCATTTAGCAGTTTTTGTTTATTGGGAAGTTGATCACTTTCCTTTATCAGCTCTTCAACAAGTTTGTATTTTTTTTCCGCTTCCCCCATGAGTCCTTGCGAGCGATAAAGTTTGGCCTGCTGTAAAAGTGATTTAATCTTCTTGCTCATTCTGTAACCTCAACACGCTATCAAAATGTTTACCCGAGTTACATGAATCAGGGTGTTTCCTTATAATGCTGAAAAAACGGCATTGTCATCATGAAATTCAATGTAACCATTTGGAAAAAAAGCTAATTTTTAAATTAGCCCACCTTTTGATTTATTTTTCACTTGATATGTATATTTATTTTTAGCAGTTATGTCAATATTTGAAACCCTTAAATAGTAATAATCCTTTACTTTTTAGTAAATTTTTTGTGAATTGTGAGCAATGTTCGGATAATTGGAGGGTACTGCAAACAAAAAATATTTGTGTTTTGCTCATAATTGCTGTTATCAGTCTACATTTGAACGGTACGATTCAGTTTTCAGGTAACTCATATATAATACCAAATGGTGAAAACTTCAAAATGATTTTTTTGAAACACCTCGAATATAATCCTGTTATCATAACGGATCATTTTTTGACGTTGCGTTACGAAACATAAGAAAAAGGAGAGCATAATGAAAAAAGTAACCGTTGTCGGTGCAGGTAATGTAGGGGCAACAGCAGCCCAGCGTCTTGCAGAAAAAGAACTGGCTGATGTTGTTCTGGTCGATATAATCGAAGGGATTCCCCAGGGAAAGACGCTGGATCTGACCGAAGCGGCACCCATTGAAAAACATGATGCCCATCTTACAGGGACAAATACATATGAGGCTTCAAAGGGTTCGGACATTGTGATCATTACAGCAGGTATTCCCCGTAAACCAGGTATGAGCAGGGATGATTTGATCAGTACAAATGCCGGTATCATGAAGAGTGTAACCGAACAGATTGCCAAAGCCTCACCCAAGGCCATCCTGATTATCGTAAGCAATCCCCTTGATGCGATGTGTCATGTCGCTTACGATACAAGCGGATTCCCTAAAAACAGAGTTATCGGAATGGCCGGTGTTCTTGATTCAGCCAGATTCAGGGCTTTTATATCCATGGAGCTTGGCGTTTCTGTTGAGAACACGCATGCATTTGTTTTGGGCGGCCACGGCGATACAATGGTCCCTCTGCCCCGATACTCCACAGTGGCAGGAATCCCGATTACGGAGCTGCTTTCAAAAGATAGAATTGATGCAATTGTTGAACGCACTAGAAATGGTGGAGCCGAAATTGTATCACTTTTAAAAACCGGCAGTGCATATTATGCGCCTGCCTCCGCTGCTGTTGAAATGGCAGAGGCCATTTTAAAAGACAAAAAGAAAATTTTACCCTGCGCAGCGTATCTTGAGGGTGAATATGGTATTCAGGGACTGTTTATTGGCGTTCCGGTGAAGCTGGGGAAAAACGGCATTGAAGAGATTATTCAGATTACACTTGCTGAAGAGGAGCAAAACGCTCTGAAGAATTCTGCGGATGCGGTTCAGGATTTGGTTGAAACGATTAAAAAACTGCAATAATCCGTTTCGGTCCCTAAACAGATCTTTTCAAATATGGGCATAACATGGTTTCCGGTTCAAAAACCATTATTTTGCAGCCGTCTTGTTCAGATATTTTAACACAGTAAAAGCGGCTTTTTCATTTATTCCGGGCAGCACGGCCAGATCCGCTACCTCGGCTGTCCGGATTTTATGAACGCTTTTAAAATGTGTGAGCAATGTCTTTTTCCGTTTCGGACCGATTCCCGGAATGTCATCGAGCTCGGATTTTAATAGATTCTTTTTTCTTTGTTTTCGATGAAACGAGATGGCAAACCTGTGAGCCTCATCACGGACCTTTTGAAGAAAAAGCAGAATATCTTCATTCCGGTTTATATTGACAGGGTTGGCTCTTCCGGGTTGATATACCTTGTCTTCCTTTTCTCCTTTTAAAACATCCTTTTTTGCAATTCCGATAAGAGCAAATTTGTTTTCTATTCCAAGTTCTTTTAAAACCGACATCGCAATACCCAACTGCCCCTTTCCCCCGTCTACAATCAAAAGATCGGGATCAGGCTGAGCCTCTTTTTCTTTTTTAAAGCGCCTTTCAAGAACTTCTTTCATTGAAGCGTAATCATCTGGTCCGCAAACTGACTTTATTTTAAACTTTCTGTAAGATGACTTGTCCGGAAGCCCGTTAGAAAACACAACCATACCGGCAACAGGTGACATCCCTGAAATATTTGAGTTGTCAAAGCATTCAATTCGATTCAGGGCTCTTTCCAGTTTTAACTTATGCTGAAGGCGTAAAAGCAATTCATTTCTTGAGTTTTGTGAGGTTATCTGATCGGAAAGCTCTTTTTCCGCATTCATTAATGCCATTTTAAGGAGTTTTGCTTTATTACCCCGTTTCGGAGAAACAATAGAGACCTTTTCCCCTTTGATCTCTTTCAGCCCTTCTTCAATCATTTTTATATTTTCTACGGGATCCGGCACAAAAATTTCTTTCGGAACGAAACGGTTTTTTCCGTAGTACTGCCGGATGAAGGTTTCAATCTTTTCCTCTCTTGACGCCATGGTAATCGGTATTTTAAAATGATTCGTGCCGATCAGATATCCGCCCCTCACAATTATAAGAGTCAGAATGGATAGCTCCGGCGACTCAGCTATCGCAATTACATCCCGATCCTTAAAATCGGTTGACACAATAACTTGTTTTTCGAGAGTTTTTTCAAGTGCGAAAATTTTATCTCTCAGGAGTACCGCCTTTTCATATTCCCTTTGATCCGCAAAGTGCATCATTTCTTTTTTTTTCTGTTTTATCAGGTCAGGGGTTTTGCCGTTTAAAAACAGAACCACTTCCTTAACCATTTTATGATAGGTCTTCCGGGGAACATCATGGCAGCAAGGGGCAAGGCAGACATTCATCTGATAATTAAGGCACGGCCTTGCTTTTTTCTTCAGCTCCCTGGTTTTGCATTTTCGGAGTTTAAAGGTTCTATTTATCAATTTTATTGTCTGGCTGACAGCACCAGACGAGGAATATGGTCCAAAATAGAGGGAATTGTTGTTTTCAATTTTCCTGACAATCGATAGAAACGGATAAGGGGAATCAACATTGATACAGATAGAGGGATAGCGTTTACCATCCTTTAAAATGACATTGTACCTTGGACGAAAACGTTTGATAAGATTTGATTCGAGAATCAGAGCTTCTTTTTCGGATTCCGTGACAATGGTCTCGAATTTTGAAATCCGATCCACCAGTACACCTGTTTTTTTGTCGGTTTGCGCTGATCGGCTGAAATAAGAAGCCATTCTTTTTTTCAGGTTCAGTGCTTTACCGACATATATTACATTGCCGTCGGAATTCTTCATTAAATATACACCGGGCTTGACTGAAACCCGCTTCCATTTTTCGTATAATTTGGACTGCATGTTGTATTCCGTTTTACAGCTCAAACACCATTCGTTTTTTCAGGACATCTATTTTGTCGCGAATTTCCGCTGCTTTTTCAAAATCCAACTCTTTTGCAGCCAGTTTCATTTCATTTTCCATGGAAAGAATGATCCCATCCAGATCGTCTGATGAGCTATATTCTGCGAGCGTTTCGGAGATCGTGTCAACAGTTTTTGGATCATCGGTATAAGCCTCTGCAGACAAGAACGTTGCCGTTATCTCTTTCCGGATCGTTTCCGGTGTGATGTTGTTTACCCTGTTATATAATTTTTGAATTTTTCTTCTTCTGTTCGTTTCTTCAAGCGCTTTCTTCATAGAACCCGTGACTTTGTCGGCATACATAATCACCATGCCATTTACATTTCTTGCCGCTCTTCCACAGGTTTGAATAAGAGATCTTCCTGAGCGTAAAAAACCTTCCTTATCGGCATCCAGTATGGCGACGAGTGAAACCTCCGGTATATCAAGCCCTTCACGAAGCAGATTGATTCCGATAAGCACGGAAAATTCTCCTAATCGAAGATCTTTTATAATTTCTATTCGTTCCATTGTCTTGATATCGGAATGAAGATATCGAACAGGAATCCCGAGATCCGCGTAATAATCCGCCAAATCCTCTGCCATTCTTTTTGTGAGAGTTGTGACCAGAACCCGCTGATCTTTCTCACCCCTGATTCGAATTTCCTCAAGCAGGTCATCCACCTGATTTTTTGCAGGCCTTACCTCAATGACAGGGTCTATTAGCCCTGTAGGCCTTGATATCTGTTCCACAAGGGAGGTTTTCGCTATTTCCATTTCATAATCGGCAGGAGTTGCAGACACAAAAATCATCCGGGTTATTTTGCTATAGAATTCTTCATATTTCAATGGCCGGTTATCCAAGGCCGAAGGCAGCCTGAATCCATATCCGACAAGCGTTTCTTTTCTTGATCTGTCACCTTTGTACATGGCGTAAAGCTGCGGAACTGTAATGTGACTTTCATCAATAAAAGTCAAAAAAGTTTCAGGATAATAATCAATAAGTGTCGGCGGAGGCTGGCCTTCTTCTCTTCCCGTGAGATGTCTGGAATAGTTTTCAATGCCGGTGCAGTAACCGATCTCCTGCATCATTTCCAGATCAAAATTTGTACGTTCTTCAATTCTCTGGGCCTCAATCAGCTTGTTTTCTTTCCTGAAATAATCAATTCGTAACTTCAACTCTTCAATTATGGATTGTATCGCACGTTTCCGGGTCTGCCGCAGCGTGACATAATGGCTTGCGGGAAACACGGTCGTCCTGGAAAGCCGCCGCAGAATATTTCCCCTCAAAGGATCGATTTCGGAAATGCTTTCAATTTCATCGCCAAAAAATTCAATACGGATCGCCTTGTTGTCCTCATATGCAGGAAATATTTCAACACGGTCTCCCCTTACACGGAAGACTCCCCTGTGAAAATCAATATCGTTCCGTTCATACTGTATTCCGACTAGCTCTTTTAACAGATGATCCCGTACTATTTCCGTTCCTTTTTCAATATCAATGCGCATTGCAAGATAATCCTCAGGTGCACCAAGGCCGTAGATGCATGAAACACTGGCGACAACGATGACATCCGATCTTGTCAGCACGCTTCGCGTAGCAGAATGGCGTAGTTTGTCGATCATTTCATTGATGGAAGAATCTTTCTGGATATAGGTATCACTTGCGGGAATATATGCCTCTGGCTGGTAATAATCATAATAGCTTACAAAATATTCGACCGCGCTTTCAGGAAAAAGCAATCGAAATTCATGATAAAGCTGGGCAGCAAGCGTCTTGTTCGGTGCGATCACAAGTGCAGGAAGATTCAGCCTCTCAATCACATTGGCCATTGTAAAAGTTTTTCCGGACCCGGTAACACCAAGAAGCACCTGGTGTGATTTGCCGCTTGACAACCCTTTGGCCAGAGCTTCGATTGCTTTCGGCTGATCACCTTTTGGTTCAAAGGCTGAAACAAGTTTAAAAGAAGGCATAGGTGCTCGAAAATTTCCAAAAAAATTTATGGTATCATAAGGGAAGCCGGGGAAAGTCAAGAGTTGAACCACAGGAATACGAAATCATATTACACGAAAGTTTTGCGGCAGATCTGTCAGGTTTTGCTGATTTTCCATACAGTGCCTTCAGATCGATCTTCAAGGATTATGTTCATTTCCTCCAGTTCCTTCCGAATCCTGTCGGCTTCTTCCCAGTCTTTTTCTTTCCTGGCTGCTTCACGCTCCCGGATCATTTCTTCAATTCTGTCAGAATGAACTGACGTTTTTTCCATTGCAGAGGACTTTTTATTTTTAAAATAGCTATGGGGATTTTCAAACAGTATCCCGAGGATCTCCCCCATTTTTTCGATCTCTTTTTTAACGGATAACAGCTGCCGGACACTGTTGGAATCACTTTTGTTCTCATCAAGCAATCGATTGGTGTATTTTATCGTTTCAAACAAAATGCCGATTCCTTTTGCCGTATTAAAATCATCATTCATCGCTTCACAGAATTTTTTCCAGAATTCTCCGGTTTTTTCTGATGATTTGTCATTTTCCAGAAATGCACAGTTTCCCAGCCGCTCAAGCGCGGCATATATCTTGTCCAACCCTGTTGTTGCCTCATTCATGGATTTTTCAGAAAAGTCGATGGGGCTTCGATAGTGATTTGATAGCAGAAAAAACCGAATTGCCTCTGAATGATAAGATTTTAATACATCTCGAATCAGCATAAAATTTCCGAGTGACTTGGACATCTT
>JAQYVL010000026.1 GCA_030145525.1 Desulfobacterales bacterium | reverse complement strand
GATATGCATGTCCATTTGAGAGAGCCGGGGCATGAATACAAGGAAACAATAGCTTCCGGCACCATGGCGGCTGTAGCGGGTGGATTTACGGCGGTCTGTTCTATGCCCAATACAAATCCTGTAAATGACAGCTCCGAAGTGACCGAATATATAATTGCAAAAGCAAAAAAGTCAGGAAAGGCGCGTGTCTATCCGGTGGCTTCCATCAGCAGGGGGCTTTCCGGTAAAAATCTTTCAGAATTTGGAGAACTTAAGAAGTCAGGCGCGGTCGCTGTGACCGATGACGGGTTGCCGGTATCGGATTCGCAGCTAATGCGAAGAGCCATGGAATATGCCATGGGATTTGGTTTGCCTGTGATTTCACACTCGGAGGATCTGAAACTCGCTGGAAAAGGTGTAATGAATGAAGGGCCGGTTGCAACCCGGATGGGGCTGGCCGGGATACCGAATGTTGCTGAATCGGTCATGGTTATGCGTGACATCGCCCTGTGTGAGCTTACGGGTGCAAGGCTTCATATAGCCCATGTCAGCACTCTGGAATCCGTTTATGCTATAAGGGATGCCAAAAAGAGAGGTCTGCCGGTAACGGCTGAAACAGCTCCGCATTATTTTTCTTTGACAGATGAGAAAATTTCGGGGTATAATACGGATTATAAAATGAATCCTCCTTTACGGTCATCCAAGGACCAAGAGGCTGTTCGACAAGGATTGGCAGACGGAACAATAGATGTGATTGCAACGGATCATGCGCCTCATTCTCCCCTTGAAAAAGATCTGGAATTCAGCGGCGCGGCAAACGGAATAATTGGTCTTGAGACAGCCCTGCCGCTTGTATTGAAGCTGGTGGAAGACAATGTGATCACAATTGAATCTCTTGTCGACAGATTGTCGAAAAACCCGGCGCGGATTTTGGGACTTCAAAGCGGCCTTGCCGAAGGAAATCCTGCAGATATTACAGTCATTGATCCGGGTCTTTCGCATACGATTAATGCGGATTTCTTTTTTTCCAAAAGTAGGAATACGCCTTTTAACGGATGGCAGGTGAAAGGTAAGGCCTTGTTAACCGTGGTCGGAGGGCGGATTGTCTTTGATGAACTGACAAATGGCAATAGTTTACAAGCATAAAATTTTATAAAACCCTATTGACAAGCATATCTGTTATTGTTAGCTTGCCCAACAACCTGGTTGTCAGGTTAGAAAAGGCATCGATTTGGTGGTAACCTGGACTACTGAAAACTGATATCGGACCACTCACTGCAAACATGCCAGATTTTAATAAAAGTTCTCATATACTTGTAGTTGATGATGAACTGAGCATGCGCGAATTCCTCGATGTCATGCTGACCAAGGCTGGTTATACCGTATCCTGTGCCGAAAGCGGTAAAACGGCACAATCGATGATTCGGAAAAACCGCTATGACCTTCTACTTTGCGACATCCGTCTTGGCGATATTAGCGGTATTGAAGTGCTTTGTGAAGCCAAGCAGAAAGATCCTTCCACTGTTATAATAATGATTTCCGCATATTCAACCACCGAGGCCGCGGTTGAAGCAATGAACAAGGGCGCATACGACTATGTCCCGAAACCTTTCGACAATGAAGAACTGAAGCAGACCATTGCCAATGCACTTGATCTGAAGACGATTGAGCATGAAAAAGAGATTCTTGATGATGAGCTGAAAAAGAATCTGCATTTCGGAAAAATCGTTGGCAACAGCCCTGGAATGATCAGGATCTATGAAATGATCCGTCAGGTGGCAAAAACCAGAACGAATATTCTGGTTGCAGGTGAAAGCGGAACCGGCAAGGAATTTATTGCAAGGGCAATACACGAGCAGAGTGACCGCAGGGGAAATCCTTTTGTTGTTGTCAATTGCGGAGGAATCCCCGAGTCGCTCATGGAGAGTGAGCTTTTTGGACATAAGAAGGGGTCATTCACGGGCGCGACGCAAGACAAGAAAGGGTTGTTCGAGATTGCCCATAAGGGAACAATTTTTCTTGACGAAATCGGTGAGCTTAGCCTGCCGTTGCAGGTTAAAATTTTAAGAGCCGTTCAGGAACGGGTATTCAAGTGTGTCGGAGGGACAACGGATATTTCGGTTGATATCCGGATTATATCGGCAACAAACAAGAATCTTGAGGAAGAGGTGATAGAAAAGCGTTTCCGGGAAGATCTGTTTTACCGGCTTAATGTAATTCAGATAAAAGTGCCTCCTCTTCGGGAAAGGAAAAGTGATCTCAAGGCTCTTACCCAGTATTTTCTTGAAAAATATGCAAAAGAAACAGGGAAGGAGGTTACCAAAATCTCCTCCTATGCCGTTGATTTTTTAAAACGATATGATTTTCCGGGTAATATCCGGGAACTTGAAAATCTTATTGAGCGAAGTATCGCTCTCTCAACCACAAAGATCATTTTGCCTGAAAGCCTTTCTATTTCCATCCACAAAAGGAGATGGATCGAAGGGGTAAAAGGCCGGCGTTTTGATCTGGACGATGTGGCACATGGTGTCAATCTTGATGAAATTATGGAAATGATTGAAGTGAGTTATGTGAAAAAGGCTCTGGAGTGCGGTAATGGAAATAAAAACAGAGCCGCCGAGCTTTTAGGTATTACTTTTCGATCCATGCGTTACCGGTTTGAGAAGCTCGGAATAGAAAAGATGCCGGCAAGGTGAAAAAAACAGGGAAGGATGGGCTGACAATTTTTGTCACTATCAGGGCGATAAGTGACATTTTCCGTCAGCGTGTAAAAGCAGCAAGATAAAAAAAGTTTAAGATTTGAAATATATCTTTAAAAAACACATTGATAGAAATATGGTTGTTTGAGAGTGTGGGTTGGCATCTTATTTGCTTGAGCATTGGGGAACTGCTCAACTTTTAAAATTGTTATTATGGAAACACAAGTAGCAATAAGTTGAAAAGGAGGTAATAAACCAACAAGTAAACTTCAATGAATTAATGATGAAACAACAACAACAACAAAGGAGAAGCATTATGTTACAAAAAATGAGAGGAAACAACGAAGGTTTTACACTGATCGAGCTGATGATCGTTATCGCAATCATCGGTATCCTGGCCGCCATCGCTATCCCTAACTTTATTTCCTATCGTAACAAGGCTTTCTGTAGTGGAGTTGAATCAGATGCTAACGGCATCGCGGCCGTTATTGCGGATTACTTTTCTGATCCGGATCATACGACCCTGCCGACTTCATCAGGGCAAACCACTTATGATCCTTCAAATGGAAGTCCGTTTAACACCACGAACTCTAATGCGTATACTGTAGCCGGGGACACGGATAATATTACCATTACCGTTGATGATAACAGCAACCGCTGCCCAAGGGGAGTCGCTTTCATATTGTCAATGCCTTCAAGCACCTCTGGAGACGGCTGGAACTAGAAGTTCCGCAACTTTAGTTTAACAAAAAGGGGGGGCGAGGGCCCCCCCTTTAACCATTTTTAAAATCCTCTATGACCGACCATACCCATTCGGACAGTAAACTTCTTCCGGTCTTTGCGCTCTTTTTTTTTTTAATTCTGATTGTTTATTCCAATACCTTTCACGCCTCATGGCATCTGGATGATTTCCCCAAGATCGTCAACAATTCCAGGATGCATTTAGAGGAGATTTCTTCCGAAGCGCTGCGGAACGCTTTTACTGCATATCGCGGACGCCCGGTATCAAGCTTCACCCTTGCCTTGAACTGGTATTTCGGTCAAAAAAGTGTGACCGGTTATCATATTGTAAACCTTTCTGTACACGTTCTGAGTGCTTATTTTCTTTTCCTCACATGCCTGATCCTGTTTCAGTCCCCAAACCTTCGAAACAGGTATCCAAGGGACGAACATTTTATCGCTGCCCTTGCCGCTGTTCTCTGGGCGATCAACCCGATCCAGATTCAGGCGGTGACCTATATCGTACAGCGAATGGCGTCACTTTGCGCTATGCTCTATATTCTGAGCTTGTATTTTTATTTAAAAGGAAGGCTCAATGGCGGAGGGAAAAGTCGCTTATATTCCTATCTGGCCTGTCTAATCTGTTTTTTACTGGCACTCGGCTCTAAAGAGAATGCCATTCTTTTTCCGTTTACCCTTCTTCTTGTCGAACTTATTTTTTTTCAAAATACGAAGCACCCAAAAAAACGATGGCTTGTATTGTCTCAGGTCGCTGTTGCGGGAGGAAGTGCCGCCATAATTCTTGGAGCCATTTTTCTCATGCGGGGCAATCTTTTTGGCTTTCTTTCCGGTTATGACGGAAGGAATTTTTCCCTCTGGGAGCGTCTTCTCACACAGCCGAGAATTATTTTTTTCTACCTGAGCCAGCTGTTCTATCCGGTTTCGCACAGGCTGTCTATCGCTCATGACATCATTGTTTCCACATCTCTGTTCCGCCCCTTTAGCACATTTCCGGCTATTTTGGGGTTAATCGGCTTGATTGGATACGGATTGCTGCAGATTCGGAAAAGACCGCTCCTTTCTTTTGGCATACTTTTTTTCTTTCTGAACCATAGTATTGAATCAACCATTATTCCGCTGGAACTGGTTTTTGAGCATAGAAACTACCTTCCCTCCATGTTTCTTTTTCTGCCTGTAGCAGCGGGACTGAAGCAATTATTGACGAGGTACCGGAAAAAATGTTTCATGTATCTGATGCTCGTTTCGTTTGTGACGATTTTAATTGCAGTTATCGGTATAGGAACTTATAACCGCAACCGGATATGGTCTAATGCAACGACGCTATGGGAAGATGCGGTCCGAAAAGCTCCCGGTTCTTCGCGTGCTTATCATAATCTGGCTCTTGGATATCAACGGGCCGGCAGATCATTTGAGGCACTGGAAATATATAAAATGGCGCTTCAAGGCAAAGGAGCCAGAAAAGAGAGCCCTGCTTTTCTTTTGAATAACATGGGCGGCATCTATTATGGATGGGGGGATTATGAAAAGGCCGCAGATCATCTTCAGAAAGCTCTTGATTATTATCCAAAGTATCGCTCTGCGAATTATTTACTGACACTGTCATTGATAAGGCTCGGCAGATGGAAGGATGCAGAAGAAAATATTGATTTGCTGCTCAAAAAAGAGTTAAAAAATGAAAACTATCTCAGCCTGAAAGGATTTATATTATTAAAGCAGAATAAAATTCAAAGCTCAATCATCTGGTTTAAAAAAGGTTTGCGGCTTTCCAGTGCGAACAGGGATTCGTTAATATACATGGGCACTGCCATGGGAATGATAGGCAAGTATGATCGGGGAATATGGTTTTTAAGACAGGCGGATTCTTTGTATGAAAACGATCCGATTATTATGCTTTGTATTGCCGATATACATCTGAAAGCGGGCATGAAGTCAAAGGCAGCCCATTTCATTGATCGGTTCATCAATGCAGTCGGGACGAACCGCATGGAAACTTTTTTGAAAAATCTTCAACATGACAACCTTGCGATACCTTATTCATTTGAGCGGCTATTGCCCTTTATTGCCGAAAGGATAGGAAGGAAAACGATCGATAATAATAAAATGGCTGACAGGCTATTGAACAGCTATTCCGGCACAGGCCTTTAAAATGCTCCAAAAAGATAAAACGATAACACCGCTTCCGTTTCCTGTTTATTTCTGGACGGTAGCTTTTTTTGCGTTTTCAGGGCTATTTGTTTCTCTTTATCTATCCATCTCCCATTATCGTGTTTACACGGACATTGGGTATCGAAGTTTTTGCGCGGTCTCAAAGGCAATAAACTGTGATACGGTTTCACAAAGCCCATATTCAATTTTGTTGGATTTTCCTGTACCGGTGTGGGGTGTTGCCGGATACGCCTTTTTTTTATTATTTCTTCCATTTGCATGGCTGAAGGGCGCAAAAATGGAGAGGATATGGCCCCTTCTTTTTCTGCTGTCACTTGGCTACAGCTGTTACAGCATTGCTCTTGCATTTATATCTTCTTTTTATATCCGCAGCTTCTGCATTATGTGTGTTGTCTCCTATGGAATAAACTTTATGCTGCTTTACTATACCTGGCTTGTTGGAAAACGCTTTGGCGGATTCAGTCTAATAAGCGGAATTCGGAAGGATATTCATCATCTGCTGATGCATAAAAAAAGCGGTATCGTTCTGTTTTTGCCTTTTTTTATCATTCTTTTGGGGGTATACCTTTATTATCCCAACTACTGGGATGCAACCCCCGCGCCTCCATCATCCTCTATTGCAAAAGGAGTAACCGATGACGGACATCCATGGATCGGTGCCGAGAACCCGGTTCTTACTATAATTGAATTTACGGACTATCAATGTTTTCAATGCGGCAAGATGCATTTTTTTCTGCGAAAGATTGTGGAAAAAAGTCCTGATAAAGTAAGGCTTGTCCATCGCCATTTCCCGATGGATCATAAAGTAAATCCAGTTGTGAAAAAACCGTATCACATTGGCTCAGGAGATCTTGCCTGTTTCGCTATTTTGGCTGGAATCAGAGGCAAATTCTGGAAGATGAATGATCTCCTGTTTGATATATCAAGAAAGGAAGATTCGATTAATACCCAAATGCTGGCGGATAAGGTGGGGCTGAATGTGGGTGAGCTTTCCAGTTCAATCAATCATCCATATATAAGGCGAAAACTGGGAAAAGACATTTTCAAAGGGATGAAGTTAAGAGTTACCGGTACACCTACATATTTCATAAACGGGAAAAAATATTCCGGTCACATACCCCCTGAAATTTTTGCAGACTTTCTTTAAGCTAAACAGGTAAAATAAATTGAATGCTAAAAATGAAACTGGAAAAATTTGGATTCGAACTATACTGATTCTGCTTTTACTTCTTCTTGTCATTTCAATTGTCGTACTTGCTTCTGTCCCTCCTGTAAGCCGGGACGCCCTTACTCATCATCTTGCAGTACCCATGCTTTACATAGAACATGACGGAATTTATGAAATTCCCCATATTAGGTTTTCATATTATCCTATGAATCTGGATTACCTGTATTTGATTCCCCTCTACTTTGGGAATGATATTTTCCCGAAATACATACACTTCGCATTCGCTCTCGCGACAGCCTTGCTGCTGTTCAGTTATTTGAAACCAAAGCTTAATACCGAGTATGCGCTTTTCGGTGTACTGTTTTTTTTTTCCACACCTGTTGTAGTAAAATTGTCCATTACGGTTTATGTCGATCTCGGGTTGATTTTCTTTTCTACAGCTTCGATCATCTATGTTTTAATGTGGCTTGAAAAGGATTTTAAACTAAAATATCTAATTATCTCAGCCATATGCTGCGGGCTTGCACTTGGGACAAAATATAACGGGCTTATTATTTTTTTCCTCCTCACGCTTTTTGTACCGGTTATTTATTTACGGTCTTCTTCCTCCGGAACGGCGAGTCAGATGAAAGGTTTCGGTTACGGTGCTATTTTTTTTACAGTTGCTCTTCTGGTTTTTTCACCCTGGATGATAAAGAATTATATCTGGACCGGTAATCCGATCTATCCCCTTTATGAAGGCTGGTTTAATCCGAAAATTATTAAAACAGCAG
>JAQYVL010000025.1 GCA_030145525.1 Desulfobacterales bacterium | reverse complement strand
AAAAAAAACAGCCAGAAAGCCGGCGGCAAACGATGCCGGGGCAGCGACAGAATTTTTCTTTTTGAGCAGCGGGCCGAAAAGATAATAACAAGAAACAGCCGGAAGAGCCATAATCACCGTGTTGACTCCGAGTGTCGTTATCCCGCCGAACTGAAAAAAAATCGCCTGAAGGATCAGCGCCACAAGGATTGCAGGGAATGCAGCCCATCCCAGCAACAGCCCGACAACTCCGTTTAAAATAAGATGAGCGCTGGATGGCCCGATATTCACATGAATAAGTGATGCCACAAAAAATGCGGCAGCCAGCATTCCCACCTGAGCTACACGTTCATAATCCATTTTTTTCAGCCCGATCGCTGTTCCGGCAACCGCGAGGGAACCTCCGGCCAGAAGAACCGGACCGGATAAAATGCCTTCTGATATATGCATATGTTATTTCCATTCATGAAATTGAACCCATATCACAGCGCCAATTTCCATATCTTTTTCCCGGCCATCCTTTTTCAGCTTTTTGTCAGCCGTATTCAAAGCTGCAAAACCCCACCAGCCTTTTTGGGGCGCCGCATAGGTAAAAACGCCATTCTGATCGGCCTTGATGGTCTGGGTTACCATATAATCGGTCGGAGCCTTTGCCTTTTGCTCTTCATTGTAAAACTCCACTTCAACCACAGCATAAGGAACCGGTTTTCCGTAAAGCTTTACGATTCCCTGGAAAACATTTCCAGCGTAGAGGCCAAACGGTTTTGAAAGGGGAACGATTTCGGTTTTCAGCCCGATCTCTGAATCCCATCCCTCATCATCTCCAAACGCGGCAACTACCGTTTTTGTATAATGAACAATAAAACAATCCTCGGCCTGTTCCCAGTATGGTGCAGGTTCCATATAAAACACATAAACACCGGGCCTTTTGACCTTGTAATCAGCGCGCCAGGCCGGATGATCCAGGATCTGTGTCTTTTTCAGTTTCCCGAGCAGATCCTGTTTTTTTCCATTTACAAACACTCCAAAAGCATTTGGTTTTACCAGATCCATCCCGATCATTTCAAATGGATGGGAAAAGGAAAGAGATAAAAGTACATTCCTGCTGTCTTCCTGCATAACCATGGAGTCCGAAGGTATTACCATTCCAAAATGAGCAATTGCAGGAATCGAGAAAAAAACGAACAGAACAAAAGGGAATAAAGATATCACGATTCGTTTCATAAAACCCTCCCAAAAAAAAACCACGAAATAACAACGCCTTCATAGCGCCATTAACCTTCGTGGTATCGGTTATAACAATTTTTAAAAATCGAAATAAAAAACCGGGGGCTTCATGCTCCGTATTCTGAAAATGACCCTACATGGAAAAACAATCTGAGTCAATGCAAAATTTTTATAAGATCCATGAAGGCTTCTGGTAAAAATCCATAGTAGAAATATCATTTTAGATGTTATCTAAATATGATATATTGTTTGAAACAATTACAAAGAGGTGCGTCATGAAAGAAAAAATTTGCGTTCGGGCCATTATTTCCGGGCGGGTCCAGGGTGTTTTTTTCCGGATGGAAACCCGGAAGGCTGCGCAGCGCATCGGTATTTTCGGATGGGTAAAAAACAAAGAAGACAGGACGGTTGAAGCGCTTTTTGAAGGAGACAAAGAACGTGTGGATTCGATTCTGGAATGGTGCCGAAAAGGCCCGCCATTGTCAGAGGTTCAGAAGGTAAGCCTGAAACGGGAGGAATTTACCGGCAGCTATGACAGCTTTGATATAACCTATTAGAAGCTATCTCAAAAAAGTTATATGTCCCAATCTCTTTGTCAAAACCAAAAAGCTAATCCTCGAAATATTAAATATATTCCTCCGGTTACCTTTTTGGCTTTTCCGCGACCTTGAACCATATTCCTTTTTTTGAGATGACTTCTAAAAAAGAGCTTCAACAAACTGGTCCGGATCAAACTCCTGCAGATCGTCAATCTTTTCTCCGACTCCGATATATTCAAGGGGGATATTTAACTCGTCACAGATAGCAATTACAATACCGCCTTTTGCTGTTCCGTCTAGTTTGGTCAGAGCAATGCTGGTCAGTCCCATGGCTTCATGAAACAGTTTTGCCTGGGTAAGTGCGTTCTGCCCGGTTGTCGCATCAAGAATCATCAGAATTTCGTGAGGGGCACCAGGCAATTTCTTTGCAATGGTCCGTCTGATTTTCTTAAGTTCTTCCATCAGGTTCACTTTTGTATGAAGCCTTCCCGCCGTATCGACAAGAACCACATCAATGCCTCTCGCAATCGCGGCTTCTACTCCGTCATATGCTACAGAAGCAGGATCTGAGCCATCTCTGTGTTTTACGATTTGAGCACCGGATTTCTCCGCCCATATGGTAAGCTGCTCTCCGGCTGCCGCTCTGAATGTATCTGCCGCGACAATCAATACCTTTCGGCCTTCCTGCTTGAAACGAGCGGCCAGCTTCCCAATAGTCGTGGTCTTGCCGACTCCGTTCACCCCGACCACCATGATAATGTTTGGTACAGGCTGTTCCTTTTTTCCTGCCGGATACTGCGCGTTTTTGATTAAAGATAGGATCTCCGTTTTCAAAGCGCTTTTTAATCCATCTGAATCTGAAATTTCAGAAGCTTTTTCCGAAATCTTCTGTACGAGATTCATTGTGGTCTGCACACCGATATCGGAAGTGATCAAAAGTTCTTCGATCTCTTCCATCAGATCATCGTCAATCTTTTGAGCACCGGAAAAAATTCTATCCAGACCACCCGCAAAGGTATTCCGCGTTTTGGACAGCCCGTTTTTTAAACGTGAGAAAAATCCTTCCGGCTCCGGTTCCGCGGTTATTTCTTCAACCTGTTCCAGAACCTCTGTTTCATCGACTTCAAGAGGGCCGGTCTCATCTGAATCCGGCGGCTCAACTTTCCGAATCTCCTCCTCAGCCTCCTCAAGATCTTCCTCTTCAATGAGGGCTTCAAGACCCTGATCAGATTCTTCGATCTTATCATATTGGAGTGCTGCCTTATTTTTTTTCCGTTTAGCCGAAAATTTCCTTATCTGCATTACCAGGAAAAGAAGAATAAAAAATCCGGCGACCGCCCAGAGAATTTCCGGCGGAATCTCGTTTAAATAATCATTCAGGCCCTCCCATACCAGATTACAGTACTGGATTACCTGTTCAAGAATGTTCCCCATTAGCCTTTCCTATCATCAATGACGGCTTCGTAAAAAGTATAATTTCTTTGTTGCGCTTCATCTTGTATAATTGCGGAATAGGCTAACTATGCACGCCTTCGGCTACCGCTGCACTGCTGTGCACGGTATTATACAAGATTTGCGCGCCTCGAACTTGAACTTTTTACTTTGCCGTCTGTTCCACAACTTTTTACGAGCTTATCATCAATATCTGACAAAATAATTAAAACGCCATCAAATATCTGATCGCTTTATTATAAATTTATTGTTTTTTGTAAAGAAC
>JAQYVL010000024.1 GCA_030145525.1 Desulfobacterales bacterium | reverse complement strand
ATCTCTTTTTTATCATCCGGCAGATAAACCTCCTTTTTTGGATATGTCAGGGTTTCCAATACAAAAAACCGCCCTGACAAAAGAGAATTTCAAGGAGGCCCTCCTTGCATCCGGTTCCATTCCACTTGTCATGACAGGTGTAAAAGACATACCGGGTGCTTCTCCCGGAATATACCGGGATGGAGGGATAGTGGATTATCATCTTGATATCGATTTTTTGAATGGCAATAATGGCCTGGTGCTTTATCCACACTATTCGGATCGGATCATACCGGGGTGGTTTGATAAAAAACTTGGATACCGCAGGGCTTCCTCTAAAAACATGGAAAATGTTCTTATGATCTCTCCTTCAAAGGAGTTTGTTGAAAGGCTTCCGCACAGAAAAATTCCGGATCGAAATGATTTCCTTCTTTTCCATGGCAGGGATCGGGCGCGATTTTCCTACTGGCTTTCGGTCGTCAATGAGAGCAAAAGAATTGGAGATGCTTTCTGGGATGCTGTCGAAAGCGGTCGAATCCGGCAGCTTGTCAAGCCCATGCCGTTTCACTCTCCATGAATATAAACCGTAGAAGAAGTCCATATGCCCAAAATGCTGTAGATTTCCTGGTCCGCGAAATGAACCTTCTTCAGTCCGTTCTTTTTTGCAATATCGCCAATGGCGTTTGAGTACATTTCGGTATAAATCCCATAGCCTGTAAAAGGTTCTTTAATGATGACGATGTTCCCGCCGGTGTCTGATGGCGCTGCAAATGGAGTATCGTTTAAATTTCTGGTAAGGGGTATTTTAACACGGGTATAAACAAGTCCCTTGAGCAGGCGTGTATGGCAGCCAGAGAACATGCAGGCACTGATGAAACAAAAAACTAAGAAAAGTATGCGAATCAGATTTTCGATTTTCATGATGGTCGACATTTAATCTCCATAGACTATAACTTTCCAATGCGTATAAAATCCAAAGAAAATCTGGTGGATCTCCTGGTCTGCATGCTTCATGACCTTGATGTTGCCTTTCCTGGCTGCCTCCGCATAACCGGCATCTCCCCCCATGCCACAAGCCAGAAAATACAGTAGGCATCTGCTGTCCCTTTTTTGGATCCCAGTTCGGTTCTGTTAAGATCGGTGTCAAAGGGAGTTTTGACGTTGACATACGCGCAGCCCGTAAAAAGAAGAATTATACCAGCCAAAAGAATTATTACCGGTTTTGCGTTCAAGATGTCCTCCTTTTCAAAGAGTGTGGCCGATTATTCTTTTTGAAACGCTCACTTTAGGTGAAACATTTTTTCGACCTGTTTCATATCAATCTTCCCCAACCTGTTTTTGGGGATGCAGGATACAATCTTATATTTCCGAGGTTGAGCGTAGGGTTCAAGATGCTTCGCTAAATAGCTTCGCACCTTTGAAGATGTTACATTCCCCTCAATGATGGCCGCGATCTCATTTTCTCTTCCAGCAGGGGCCGGGTGAGATAAGATGACGGCATCCTTTACTCCTTGAATTTTTATAATCTTTTCTCGAATCTCCTGAAGGTCGACTCTTTTTCCTCCAATTTTTACAATTCCGTCTGATCGCCCAAGCAGCTCAAACCGGTTACTGCCCAGATCGTTACCAGCGTCACCGGTTTGAAAGTATCCATCCTTATCCCTGCTGACTTTTGGAGAAATATAATCGGATCGCACATGAATTTTTTCATCTGCTATTTTTACATCAACATGGTCAAAAGGGGTAAAGGTGATATCTCCGTCTGCCCTGCATCGAAAAGCGATCCCCCCGGTTTCGGTGGAGCCGTAAATCTCCAGGATTCCGGTTTTGTTTTGCGTGCAGAATAGTTCGTTATCTGTTTTGTCGAGCACTCCGGCGGAAGACAGGGCAAGCCGTAAAGAATGATTTTGAATCGGATTGCCGCAAAGCGCCTTGTAGTGCATGGGCACACTGACCAGTATGGTGGCATCGTGCTTCTGAACAGCAGAAACGATTTCGTGGGGGAATGTGCCGCTGTCCGAATCAATTCCGGCAGATGAGACGAACGGGATAAGCACCGAAAATAACAGCCCGTATATATGATAAGGAGGAACGGTAGCCACAAATCGATCTTCAGCGGATATGGCATGTTTTTCAGTATGGTAAAATACTTCAGAAAATAAATTTTTTACGGTTTTAGACCATACTTGGGGTTTGCCGGTCGAGCCTCCGGTAAAAAGAAGAAGCAGCTCCATGTTCGGATCGATGGTGGTTTCCCGGATTGGAATTGATCTTTTCCGTTTCCCCGGTCTGGGTATTATTGTGGATACTCCTGACGGAAAATCTTTTTTTCCATCACATACAGCCATATTATATCCAATATGCCCATGCATCTCGGAAAGCACATTTCCCGAATCCGAATAGGGTATGATAACAGGAGGGCCCCCTGAGGCCAGAACCGCCAGAAGGGCAGCCATGATTATTGACTTGTCATCAGCGGATAAGCATATGGGTTTGTTATTGAGATTGATCGATGAAAATGCTTCCTGAAGATCTGAAGCCATTGCATAAATTTCTTCGTAGGTGCGACCCGGCAAAGTAAATTTTTTCTGAGGATATTCCGGCCCACTGAGTATTTTTTTTATACTTTCCTGCAGATACTTGTCGGAATAGGCCGCTATTTTTTTCATAATATGTTTAGCCATTTTGTTCGCTTACAGCTGTATGTGAAAGTCATTTTGTCTTTCGCTTTATCACATGTATCAATTACAGGTCAACACGGCCGATGACCCCGGCTTAAAAAGAACTAATAGATTGATCAAACTAAAATGATTGGCAAATTGTAATGTAATTTCAATAATTTTGTTCACAAGATCTTTTTTAATTTAGGAATTGACAGAATAAAACCAATGATGTTAAGGGTAAGAAGTTTACAGTGGAAACATTGTCTTGGCAGCAGGATACTGATCAAAGGAATCCATGAAAAAAATATCGACCCCATACCATCACGGCAACCTTCGCCAAGCTCTTCTTGAAATTGCAGTGAAATTGATTCGGGAAAGAGGGGCAGATGCATTAACCATTCGTGAGGTTGCCCGAAGGGCCGGTGTCACTCATACTGCGCCATACCGGCATTTCAAGGATAAAGCGAGTTTGCTTGCTGCGGTGGCCCGCGAAGGTTTTGAGATGATGGTGAAGGAAACAAAAGATCAGTTTTCCAGGACTACCCAGGATGCCCTTGCCCGTCTGAAAGTCTGTGGAATCGCTTATATTGAATTTGCGATTCATAACCCGGCACGTTATCGTGTTATGTTTGGCACGGGCAGGCCGCATGGAAAAAACAGCGCTTTGCGGAAAGCTTCAGAGGCGTCTTTCGGGCTTTTACTTGAATGCATTAAAGAATGTCAGAAAGAAGGAACTGTCAGGCCCGGAGAACCCATGGAGATGGCTTTGGCTGCGTGGTCGATCGTTCATGGTTTTTCAATGTTGTTTATTGATAACCAGATCCGGGAAAAAGGTCTCTTTGCTGCAGACAGAGAATCCATGATGGATGTGGTTGTGGATCATTTGTATGCCGGATTTAAACCCAATTGAAGGTTTTGAATTAGTTCTATAAAACAATTTAAGTCAGGAGGTTGTATCATGAGCGATGTGGCGTATCAGAAACTTGCCGAAACATTGGATACTTTGCCAAATGGATTCCCGTCAACAGAAAGCGGGATTG
The DNA here is from genome assembly GCA_030145525.1 of Desulfobacterales bacterium. Taxonomy (GTDB): domain Bacteria; phylum Desulfobacterota; class Desulfobacteria; order Desulfobacterales; family SURF-7; genus JAQYVL01. The sequence continues at coordinate 1,544 of JAQYVL010000024.1, read as the reverse complement.
AGATTAAAATATTGAAGAAGATTTTTTCAGAGGAAGATGTGGAAATTTTTTGTGATCTGCGGCTTTCTTTTGAGAATCCGGAGGAGATTGCAGAACGTACCGGCCGTGATTCAAAAGATCTTTCCCGTAAGCTTGAATCCATGTGGGAGCGCGGTCTGGTTTTTGGTGTCGATTTTGGAACCGTGAAAGTTTATAAGATTATTCCATGGGTTTTCGGGGTCTATGAGTTCCAGCTGAATCATATGGATCGAGAATTTGCGGAATTGTGTGATGAATATAACCTGATTTTTGGGGAACAATTTTTTAGCGGAAAGCCGCAGCTTATGCAGGTGGTGCCAATTGAAGAAGAATTGCGGAGTGATCAGGAAAGCCTTCCGTATGAAAAGGTTTCCGCGATCATCGAGGCCGGGCAGTCGTTTGCGGTAAACGAATGCATCTGCAAAAAGGAGAAGCGGATTCTGGATCACGGGTGTGACAAACCTTCTGAGGTTTGCCTTGCAATAGCCCCTGTACCCGGAGTGTTTGATAATTTCCCGCTTGGAGGCCGTGTAATTACAAAAGAAGAAGCATATGAAATTTTAAAAAAATCCGAAGAGGCCGGGCTGGTGCATCTCACCGGTAATGTACAGAGCGGTCATTTTTATATCTGCAATTGCTGCGGATGCTGTTGCGGGGTATTGCGTTCAATCAATAATCTTGGTTTGCAGAATACGATCAATTCGAATTTTTATGCAGAGATTGATGAAGAGTTATGTGAAAGCTGCGGGATTTGCGCGGAAGAAAGATGCCAGATAGAAGCCATTATGGAAACGGATGACAGCTATCAGGTAAACCGGGAAAAGTGTATCGGGTGCGGCCTCTGTGTCACCACATGCCCGGCTGATGCAATCCAGCTCGTTCGAAAAAATCCGGAGGACCAGGTACTGCCGCCAGTTGATGAAGATGAGTGGTTTGACAAGCGCGGCGAGGAGAGGGGGGTAGATTTCAGCCAATATAAATAGAAGCTGTTGGCGATCATGCTCTTGGTCATTATTCCAGGTTTTCTACATCTGCAAGGTCCTGCGAACGACCGGTAGCACGCTTATTTTTCTTTAAGCTTTGACGGCTTCGTAAAAAGTCCAATTTCTTTGTTGCGCTTCACCTTGTATAATTGCAGAATAGGCCAACTATGCCAGCCTTCGGCTACCGCTACACTGTCGTGCACGGTATTATACAAGATTCGCGCGCCTTGGATAGCTTGTTGAAGCGAAGCGGAAATCCCGCTGATAGCGGGGAACTTTTTACTTTGCCGTCTGTTCTGCGACTTTTTACGAGTTCATCAAGCTTTCAATATCAATAAAAATTTAACTCTCTTTGGGTTGCAGGTCAATAGCTCTTTGGTGCCCAAGGCGTGTTGCAATTTCATCCATAAATGTTATTATTGAAAATAGCTATTTACAAGTCTTTAATGATAGAAAGATTCTATACAGAGGTGTTGTATGACATTGTTCAAAAAAAAAACACTGACAGGCCTGGCCAGGACATGCGGTTGAGCGGCTAAAATC
>JAQYVL010000023.1 GCA_030145525.1 Desulfobacterales bacterium | reverse complement strand
GATAATCCTCAAAATATTTCCATATATTCCTCCGGTTATCTTTCCGGCGCTTCCTTGAACTTGAACAATATTTCTATTTTTGAGATAGCCTCTTATCAATTCACGGTTAATACCCAATATTGTCCGAACAATACTTTCAATGGCAGAATTGGTTTAAAAATCTTCAATAAGGTTTTAAAACCAATTCTCTCTATCTTATTTTCTCCACCAGATTCAACGCACTCCCCGCTGCCATCTCGGTTCCTATACCGCGCGCTCCCACATCCGACCCCACAAGCCAGAGCCCCTTGATCGGTGTTTTATGCTCAGGCCTCAGGGCTCCGACCTGATCAGGAAACTGCCCGATCCCGATTGCCTCGCCCGCAGGATGCCAGGTCAAATTTTCCGCATCGGACCTGTTAGACCGTGACTGCCAGAGAATCGAATCTTCAAATCCGGGGAACAGGTTGCACACCTTGTGATGAACGACATCAAGGATTGCGGAACAAAGCTCACCCGATGCTTTCGAAGGAGCTGCGGTGCCCGCTATAACCAGCTGTTTTCCAGGGGGCGCAAGATTGGGATCATGGTTGCTCGGCACCGGCATGAAGATGTAAGGATCTTCCGGGACGGTGCTTTTTCCGATATACTCGAAAGTTCTTTCCGGCGGAACATCCGGCATGTGAAATACAACCGGGTAAGGGATCACGGGACGATCCAGTGCATATTTAATTGCAATATACGGATTCGAATAGCGATACTCACCTGCCAGCTTAGCATAATCTTCCGGAAACTGATCCTTTCCCACTATATCAATTGTCCGGCTGAGCCCCATATTGGAAATAACGATATCGGATTCGTAGAAATCGGAATCCGTTTCTACCCCGGTGACCTGTCCGTTCTCGACGCGGAACGCTTTGACCGGTTCATTGTAGTGCAGTTCTCCACCAAATCGTTTCAGCCCCTTTAAAAATGACCTTGGAATCGCAACACCACCACCGACCGGATAACCAAAGCTGACTTCATTGAACATACGGGAAAAGCACCAGACAAACTCTCCGGCCGAAACCTCCTGATAGGACAGCGCGAAATAGAGCTGCGCAATGCAGTTCACGAAAACATGCAGCGTCTCATCGTCGGTATACCGGGACACATAATCACACAGATAGACAGAATCGTCAGACTCCGAAAAATTCTCCGAAAGAAGGGATTTAAACAGGCGATACGCTCCCGGGTAGTTCTTCAGCGGTGTGCCCAGTTTTCCGGCCAGCCTGAAACGGGTAAGAAGCGGCGTGATGTCCATCGGGAAATCAAATTCAGTTCGACCCATGACGCGGCAGGACGGATTTTTCGTCACCCAGGACAGGTCCCCTCCCAGCAATCGATTGATCCTGCCATGGGGACCCTGATCACCCCGGCTGAACATGTGAACACCAAAATCATAGTGGAAGCCTTCTCTCTCGATGGTGCTGCAGCGTCCGCCCGGAAAGGAATGAGCCTCCAGAAGTGTGACATCATGCCCTGCTTTGGCCAGGAGCGCGGCAGAGGCACTTCCGCCGACACCGGCTCCAACAACGACGATTTTCTTTTTCATGGTTCGGCCCCTTTCATGCGAATCTACTCCTGCTTCATAAATTCCAGTGTATATCGCCTGGTAGTATCCAGGATTGACTTTTTATGAATAATCCCGATTATGGTGTTGAGAATCGGGATGGCTTCTTCGATCATCTTTGCGATGGTATCCGGCTTAATCCTGCCCGAAACCCGGCTGGTCAATATTTTTGCTTCTTCTTCCACCAGGCGGTCAATCATTTCTTTATAAACTTTAATCAATTCGATATCAAACCCGAGTTTCTTGGTAAAACCGGCTTTTTTCGCTTTGGTATAACACTCCGCAAGCCGGATTTCGTCTTCTCCATAATATTTCCTCCGGCCTTTTTGAATGGGATGAATAAGGCCGATCGACTCCATTGCCGCAAGGTCTTTCAAGCTCAGCCCGGTCTGCTTTGAAAGCTGTTTTGCTGTAATTTTTCCGACAGACAGACTCTCGTTAAGATTCTGGTACAGCTTCCCGTCAATTTCAGAAAGGGTTTTAATTTCATCTACCGTGAGATTTCCTTTTCCGCCTTTCATCACTTCTTTGATGACGGAAAGGGGAAGGAAACGCTTGGCCTGAAGTTCCTTGATCAGGCATATATCATTGAGATGCTCTTCAGTATACAGGACAGAGTTGGCGTGCTTCTTTATCGGTTTTGAAATGAGCCCTTCTTTGATATAGAACAGTATGGCCCCTTTGTTGACTCCTGTCGCTGCCGACAGCTCCTTCATTCTCATCAGCTTTCCGTTTGGTTTTTTGGAAGGCAAGTTATCCCCCTTATTGATGACTTCGTAAAATGTCCAATTTCTGCGTTAAGCTTCATCATTCGTCATTGCGGGGTAGACCAACTACGCCTCATTCCTCATGATTCGCTCGCCTTGAACTTGAACATTTTTCTTTGCCATCAAAAATTTGACTTTATATGAGGCTGTAATCTTTAAAAACGATTTCGAAAATATTAATGCAAAGATTTTTAATTTGCCGACACGATGTAGCTATGCATTTCGCAAAGTTTAACTTTACATTTTTTATTATATCCGAAATTTTTTAATGTCAAGAATTTTTTGTTATAGAATTCCAATACTTTACTTTAGATATTGATTATAAAGGATATTTTATACTTATCAAGCCATATTAAATTGTATATCGTATAGTTGCACTTTGCGTTTTTCTATTAATTGCTACAGCGTGTAAAAATATCAGAGAAATTTAAAATTGGATGGTTCAAAAGGAAAAGGACCGATTGTGTTACTGACTGTGCAGCGTGATACGTGAAATCTCGCCGGGCTGCCAGAGACGCATGAGGGGACCCCATGTGCCTGTTCCGCGGCAGACAATAACCGTCATGCCGTCTACCTTATACTGCCCCGAAAGAAGCGGGTAAAAGCGCCGGGTGATGTAGCCGAACGGCCAGATCTGTCCACCGTGGGTATGACCGGAAAGCATCAGGCCTGCACCTGCCCTTGCTGCCGTTTTCGCCTGCCATGGCGTGTGTGAAAGGAAAACAGTTGCCCCGGGCGGACGGCCCTTCAGCACTTTTGAAACAATATCACCCTTCCTTCCGGAACGATAACGGGATGTAAGGTCTTCAACACCGGCCATGACAAAACCAGGCTTGAGCTCTACCCGGCGGTTGATCAATACACCGATGCCCTCCTTCTCGAGCCGGGGCATGACATGGTTGCGGCCCCTGTGGTGTTCATGATTTCCGGGAACGGCCCAGACGCCGAGAGGCGCGGAAAGCTGCTTCAAAACCGCGAGCAGATCATCCCGGGGCCGGTCGTGTCCTTCAAAGAAATCGCCGAGCAGAACCACGAGGTCGGGACGCTCCTTCTGCACCTGGGCAACCCGCGCCGCAAGCCAGCTTTTTCCGCGCAGCCTGCCGACATGAAGATCGGACATGGCAACGATTACCCTGCCCTCCATCTCTTCGGAAAGACCGGGAAGAACCACATCGTAGTTTTCAACCACAGGCGCCCGCATCCCCTGAAAAAGAGCGATTGCCGAAAGCAGTCCGGCAACAGCCAGGGCCCAGCCCCTCAGTAAAGGTGCTGTCCGGGGCATAAAAAAACCAAATCCGGTAACAAGGTCTATCGCAAGCAGAGAGATAAAAGCCAGAAACAGCACAGCCATCCAGTTCATGCCGAAAAATTCCAGCACCGTGATATATGTTCCGGTTTCGCGGCGGCCAACAGACCGCGCCAGAAAAAAGAGCGACCAGAGTATTACACCTGCAAGGATGATCCATATTCTGGAGACATGCCGGTTCACAAACGGTATCGTGGCAATTCGCCAGAAAACATAGACATGCATCAATGTGTAGATGGAAATCAGCTTTATAAAAAAACTCCTCATGAGTTCAGGCTCCTGTCAATCATTGTCATGGGTCTCCAGGCTATCTGCCGGCGGGCATGATCTCGATCCAGTACCCGTCCGGATCGCTGATAAAATATATCCCCATTGCCTCGTTTTCGTAACAGATGCATCCCATCTTTTTGTGCATGGCATGGGCAGCTTCGTAATCATCGACATAAAATGCCAGATGGATTTCGTTATCCCCGAGGTCGTAAGGCTTGTTCCGCTCCTTAAGCCAGGTCAGTTCCAGCTGGTGATTCGATTGGCCATCCCCGAGAAAGACCAGAGTAAAGTCAGGCCGGGTGAGCCGCCTCACCTCTTTCAGACTGAGTGCTTCCTGATAAAATTCAACACTTTTTTCAAAATCAAGGACATTTATGTTGTTGTGCGCGAAAGTGAATTTCATGGTTCTTCCTCTCTTTATTTTTCGTTCTTGCTGTCCGGTCGTCAAAATAAAGTGATGAATCGATCGCGGCTGTCTTTTCGGAGCCGGACCGCCTAAAAAGTTTCCGAACAGTTTCAACGTTTCGGAAATGAATGTCAAGAACGGCTTTTTGGATAAAGATAAAAAGGAACCGGATAGTTGAAAAAATCCGAATACCCTGCTATAAATCAGAAGCATTAAAAAAATTACGAAGCCATCATAAAAATCAATTTATATTTCGGAGGCTATTCAAATGGAAGAAATGAAATGCCCGACATGCGGCTGCCAGTCATTTTATGTAAAAGACCCAAGTGATGAGCATGAGATATACGTATTCACATGCCCGGAGGGAGAAGTCTGCTTTGAAGCTGAAATCAGCGTAGCGGAAGCCCCTCAGGTTGAAGACGACACAGAGACATACTGCAACAACTGCTCATGGCATGACAGCTTCAAAAAGGTTAAAATAGACTTTAAATAGACCCAGGGCAACACCTGGGCAAAGGCCGCCCTCTCTTCATCCGAACTTCTCGTACCAACCGTTTCCCCCTGAAGACGGGTGATGGCTTTGTGACTTTTTACGAGAGCGTCACGGTTAAATGCCGCCCTGATACAACAATAATTTTTTTAAGTTTTATCACGCCCTTATCACACCTCCCACTTGTCCCGTATCATAATTTAATGTCATAAGGCTTCAAAAAGTTTTTCCTTGACACCCATATTATAATCTGTAATATTTATTTTGACTGACGTGTCGGTCAAAATAAAAAAGGAAATCAAATGCCTAAAATCGTAGATAAAAAAGCAAAAGCGCGGGCCATTTCGAGTGTTGCCCTTACCGTGTTTCGAAAACGCGGATACCCGGGGACACGGATGTCGGACATTGCCGAGGCTGCCGGAATCGGAAAGGGAACCCTGTACGAATATTTCAAGGATAAAGCCGATATTCTCCGTTTTGAGTTTGACCGGTATTTTGAACATTTTTCCGCGAGCCTTCTGGAAGCCATAAATAAAGACAGCAGACCTTCGGAAAAGCTCCTCGCATTGATCGACTTTACCCTTGGCCACACAATCGAGTGGGAAGATCACTGCGCCGTATATATGGACTATTTCAGCTCTGCAAGAGCGGATCAGGACGAAGGTTTCTCCCTCTCCTGCATGTATGGACAGATGAAAGAGATTCTCATGAATCTTATTCATGAAGGCCAGGAGTCCGGCGAAATTGATCCCGCCTTCAATGCTGCAGCCTTATCCGAACTGTTTGTATCCATATATGACGGAATCATCATACACCGGCTCTTTACCGGCCAGACCGTTGACCGGGAGCTTTTCCGAAAGACCGCGCTGAATCTGATCCAAAACGGGATGATAGTACAAGGCGTAATGAAAGGATAAATCCATGTTCAGCTATGTGTTCATGAAAATTCTGGAAATGAGGCCGAGATCCTATGACCAGCAGATGGATAAGATCTCAAGGGGGCGTGTGCGTGCCGCCAAAGAAGCGGTTGCAGGTGAAGTTCCAAAAGGAAGCCATGTTCTGGAAATCGGCTGCGGCACAGGAGAACTTGCAGGCCTGATGATCCAACGCGACGCGACCGTGGAAGGGTTTGACCTGAGCCCGTCCATGATCCAAACGGCAAAAGAAAGAATCGAAACAGAGAATCTTTCCGACAAGTTTTCCGTATCCCAAATGGGCGTTGACGGCATGGATCGATTCCGGGACGAACAATTCGACGCGATTGTCTCCACGCTGGTTTTCAGCGAACTCAGCGACGATGAAAGACGGTTTGCCCTGAAGCAGGCAAAACGGATTTTAAAACCCGGCGGGATTATCATTATAGCGGATGAGGTTGTGCCCAAAACCTTTTTTCGAAAGATCCTGCACACCGTTATACGGCTTCCCATGCTGGCCGTAACCTATCTTGTCTCAAGCAGTTCAACCCGGCCCATACCGGACCTTTCAGGCGAATTGGCGCGTGCGGGTTTTTCCATTCAAAAAGAGATCCGAAGCCATGGCGACTCATTTGCCATGACTGTCGGTATAAAAGAAAAAGGAGAGAAATGATGAGTTTTTTGAAAACATTGTGGGGGCTTTTGTTCAGGCTTTTCCCCTGCCCGACCAAAGTGGGCCTGCGCCCTATCGGAAATCCCGGCCCGGACAGCCCGGTTCTGGTAACATGCAATTTCGATCTTACCGTAAAAAGGCTCTCCAGGCTGCTTCAGGGTCAGGATCTCTGGCTTCTGGTGGGTGAATCAAAAGGGGTGAATGTCTGGTGCGCCGCCGGGGGCGAGGAGTTCAACACCCATTCGGTTGTTTCTGTCGTGAAGACAAGCGGCATTGCCGACAAGGTCAGCCACCGCACCCTGATCCTTCCACCTTTGGGCGCGCCCGGTGTCAAGAAGTCCGAAGTAGAAAAGCAGACCGGATGGAAAGTCAAATGGGGACCGGTATGGGCGGAAGATATCCCCCGCTATCTCGCGGACAACTGCAAAAGAGATGAACCCATGAAGCGGGTGACCTACAACTTAAAAGAAAGGCTGGACACCGGTCTGAGCTGTCTTTTCCCGTTTTATCTTTTCTTCGCCCTTGTCTTTTTTCTCTTTTTCAGCACGCAGCTGACAACCTACCTTGTTGTGGGCGCATTATCCTTTTTCGCCTTCATGTCTCTGGTTCCCTGGCTACCCGGGGAGAGAGGAATAACAAAAGCGCTTTTCGTTGACGCCCTTCTGCTGGCAATTCTTCTGACCCTTGAATTCATAACCGACTCTGATGCCAATCCCTTTCGGGCACAGCTCGTTATCGCCATGATCATGATACCGGTTTACGGTCTGGAACTGGGCGGCCTGGCCTCCACCATGCCCAGCGACCTCGATCCGTTTCTGGCAAGATTCGGCGTAAAGGCGATCGGCAACGTGGAGTTTGCCGGCACTACCCGGACCGAACTTCTGAACCGATTCAAGATTCTGACTTATGACCGGGAAAAGTGCATCGGCTGTCGCTCCTGCTCGGAAATCTGCCCGCAGGGCGTGTGGGGGATTGATGAAGAAAAGCGTGCCATGTTTGTCAATAAGGATGCCTGCACGGCATGCGTGGGGTGTATTACTCAATGCCCGTCTGCCGCAATCACAGCAAAAAAACCATCTTAAAAATGCTATATGGCCCAAGCCCATTGTCATAAATACATTCCGATTGAATCGCAATCAAGAGCCTCTTCGTTCGTTGATTGAGGCATTTGGAGCGTTCTATTCATTTGCTCCGCTAAATTTGAAAAACTCGGTCGCAAGCTCCCTCAGACAGTTTCAAATTTGACGCTGCGCTTCATGAAGAACCCTTTCCAAATACCCTCAATAGACTTCACTCAGAAGCTGCTTGATCGCTGATGGTTTGTATGAGGCGGAAAATCATTATGGCAACCCCTATAATGGTATAGTTTTCTCCTTGATTTTTAATTGCTTATGATTTATTGATAAAAGACATATGCCTAAATTGCCTCTATGATTTTCACGTATCATAATAATTGACATCTCAGCCCGATATAGAATTTACGATTTTTACGATAATATGCAGCCAAATATGAATATTTCAATAATTGACCGACGATTTTCGCTATAAATTAAAATTGATATTGAGACAGGGAAAAAGTGCCCGAAAACCCCCTCAATATCATATTATCAGGGAAAATTTACCTGACAATCAATGGTTATGCGAAATAAATCTTACAGCAAGGCGTATTAATGGCTAAAAAAATTGTTGCCAGTATAGGAATGGATATCCCAGGGGCTGATGTTGAAAAGATAAGCCTTAAATCCAAAGTTTCTTTGCTTGATTATGACGTCGTAATAATCAACCCAGCTATCTATATCTTCTATGGTTATAGCTATGAAGAGTATTTAGGGAAGCCCTGTCTGGATGATTCAAATTCATTTTCCTTAAAAGAGCATATTGAACATTGGCGAAGGGAAATTTTAGAAAGTATTAGAGCTTCTAAAAACGTATTTCTAATGCTGAATAAAGA
>JAQYVL010000022.1 GCA_030145525.1 Desulfobacterales bacterium | reverse complement strand
ATCAAGCCGTTGTTTCTATGCAACTTTCCAACGAATGAGTCAAGCGCCCAACACAGCGCTGGGCACTGACCGTTACTCCGTTGTCTCTCCGTTTCGGATGGTCAGTCAAACGATAACTAAATTGAACAAAAGGGAATGTTTTGCAAAGGTCCCGCTGACCGGACGTGCCCATATGAAGATGTGGCTGTCTACTAAGGAAGATTATACAATTTGAAGTTTCCCAAAATATATAAAAATGTTGTTTTTGTGATTCTAATCGATCTTTTCCTTATGTTTGTATCCCTGTATATGGCATATTTGATTCGATTTGATTTTGAAATTCCAAAAGAGTTTTGGGACGGTTTCAAGCGGGTTGTCGTTATAACGGTTGTCATAAAGTTTTTCGTATTCAAATATTTCGATCTTTACAGAGGTATGTGGAGGTATACCAGTTTTTCCGATCTATTTAATATAATAAAAGCATCTGTAATTAGTACGGTATTAATTGTCAGCATCGTTGTTTTCAGCAACCGCTTTCAGGGATACTCCCGTTCCATCTTTATTATTGATTTGTGTTTTACGATTTTGTCCATTAGTTGGTTTCGGCTGGCAGTACGGTTTTATTTTGAGAGAAAAGGTTCAGAAAAATCGCCTGGTAATAAAATGGGTTTTCTGCCGGCTATTTTTAAAACGAGAAAAACCAAATTCAGGAAGCTGATTATTATCGGGGCCGGGGACTGCGGAGAGAAAATTTATAGAGAAATTCGCGATAATTCAAGAATCGGTTATAAAGTTGTTGGATTTTTAGATGATAATCCGGTCAAGCATGGACGAAAAATTCATGGTATCCCTGTTCTGGGTTCCATAGGAGAAATTCAGTTGATCGCCAATAGTGTTAAGGCAGATGAAGTTTTGATCGCAATTCCATCGGCAACGGCCGTTCAGATGCGAAAGATTGTAGATTATTGTAAAGAAAGCGGAATCGGGTTTAAAACGATTCCAGGCTTTGGGGAACTGATAAATGGAAATGTTACGGTTAATGCAATACGAGAAGTAGCCTTTCAGGATCTTTTACGCCGTGAGATTGTTCACCTTGATGAGCAGGGGATCGGATTGTACATAGAAGGAAAAACGATTCTGGTTACAGGAGCAGGAGGTTCAATAGGCTCTGAACTTTGCAGGCAGATATGCCGGTTCAAGCCTGGCAGAATATTGCTTTTCGAAAGGGCTGAAAGCCCTCTCTATGAAATCGAAATTGAACTCAAAAGAGATTTTCGTGAGATTTCGATAATTCCGGTTTTGTCAGATATTCAGGATCGGTCAGCAGTAGACATGATATTCAATGCATATCAGCCGCAAATAGTATTTCATGCCGCTGCCTATAAACATGTACCGATGCTGGAACTGCATCCATGGAAGGCGGTTGAGAATAACATATGCGGCACCATAAATTTAATTGAAGCCGCCGAGAAATTTGATGCTGAAAGGTTTGTTTTTGTCTCCACGGATAAAGCGGTACGGCCGGCAAATGTGATGGGTTCCTCCAAGCGTATAGCGGAAATGGTGGTACAGAACATAGGGAGACGGAAAGCATTGAAGACCCGATTTATGATTGTCCGATTCGGCAACGTTGTCGGAAGTGTAGGGAGTGTTGTTCCACTTTTCAAGAAGCAGATTGCTATGGGGGGACCGGTAACGGTAACGCATCCTGATGTAACCCGATATTTTATGTTGATTCCCGAGGCATGCCAGCTTATTTTGCAGGCAGGGGCTTTGGGTGAGGGGAACAGCGGAGTTGAAATATACATACTGGATATGGGTACACCAATCAGGATATCCGATATGGCTCGTGATCTGATCCGTTTCTCAGGATTTATTCCCGATGAAGAGATCAAAATTGAATATATCGGGTTAAGGGCCGGGGAAAAACTTTTTGAAGAGTTGATAACGGACGGCGAGGGCATTGTGCCGACCATTCATGATAAAATCATGGTTTTAAAAAACAGGAAACCCTCTCAGGTAAATTTATCGGAAAATATTGATGAACTGATTATTTTTGCGAAAGAACAGGATAATGAAAAAATAAAAAATAAACTACAGGAGATTGTTCCTGAATATAAACCTTTTGATGAGTTGTGAACATGAAAATGAAAAAAATTCTCGTTACCGGGGGAGCCGGTTTTATTGGATCAAATTTTATTCGTCACGCGCTTGCCCTTCGACCGGACTGGCAGATATTCAATCTTGATTCGCTCACCTATGCTGGAAATCCTGCGAATCTTGAGAATCTGCCGGAACAGCATAGCAAAAGATACAAGTTTGTTCACGGGGATATCTGTGATATCAAGCTGTTGTCAGATCTGTTCGAAAAGGAAAAGTTCGGGGGCATAATTCATTTCGCGGCAGAATCTCACGTAGACCGCTCCATCCTGAAACCGGAGGCGTTTATTCATACCAATGTCAACGGTACATTCAATCTTCTGGAGGTCAGCCTTGAACTGTGGAAAAAAGAGAATAAGCCTGAAGATTTCAGATTCCTCCATATCTCAACGGATGAAGTATATGGAAGCCTCGGGCCGGAAGGCTATTTCACGGAGACCACCCCTTATGATCCTTCCAGTCCGTATTCAGCTTCAAAAGCTGCATCCGATCATCTTGTAAGGGCTTACTTTCGAACATTCGGACTTCCTGTTTTGATTACAAACTGTTCAAATAATTACGGTCCATACCAGTTCCCGGAAAAATTGATTCCCCTGATGAT
>JAQYVL010000021.1 GCA_030145525.1 Desulfobacterales bacterium | reverse complement strand
GAACACCCATGAAATGTCATCAAAATCTAAAAATGTGCTTACGTCATTCAAATCTTTTAATGAAAATACAACTTTCGTTGCATCCTCAATGGAGCAGTTGACTTCGAATGCAAATACAATTGCAGAATCGATTGAAGAGATGACAGGTACGATAAATGAAATAGCTCAAAGCACCAATGAAGCGCATAAAGTTGCGATTGAGGCAGTCTCTCACTCAAACAGCACTTTGGAAAAGGTGGACAGGCTGGGCAAGGCTGCAAAGGAAATTGGGAAAATTACAGAAGCCATAAAGGATATTTCGGGACAGACCAACCTGCTTGCGCTAAATGCAACGATCGAAGCTGCCCGGGCAGGAGAATCCGGAAGAGGATTTTCCGTGGTAGCCAATGAAATAAAAGAGCTGGCTAAGCAAACAGCAGATGCAACTCAAGAGATAAAAAAACAGATTGAAGATATACAAAAAGCCACAACTGAAACCGTATTGGATATCCGGCAGATCTCCAATATTGTTAATGAGATAAATGAATTCGTATCCACGATCGCCATCTCCGTGGAAGAACAGTCGGCAACGACCAAAGAAATTGCAGGAAATGTAGCTCAGTCATCGCAAGGTATTTCAGAAATAAATAAGACCGTTGCCCGGAGTTCGGAAACATCGGAAGAAATGTCAAAGGATCTCTCAGAGGTTAACCAGTCTGCCGAAGAAATTGCAAACAACAGTTCTCAGACCGACAAGAATGCCGATGAATTGATGAATCTCGCAACACAGCTGAATGAAATGGTAGCAAAATTTACTTCTATCTCCTGATGCAACGATCTTTAGGCTTTTCTATTGCCATATCAAAGGTTTTTATGAAAAATCGCATTATCTCCATCATCTTTCTTTCTTTTCTTGCCCTTTCATCAATTTTATTTTTTATCATAGCCGTTATTATATGGCTTTTCACCTTCCTGTTCGACCGCAGGCTGGTTCTGCTTCATCTGTATTCCTCATTTTGGGCATCCGTGTATTTGTGGGTTATGCCGGCATGGTCTGTTTCCGTGAAAGGGCGTAATAAATACCGTAAAAAAACTACTTATATGATAGTTTCAAACCATCAGTCCCAGCTTGATATTCTGGTGGCCTTCAGTTTGTTTCTCCCGTTCAAATGGGTCTCAAAATCCGAAATTTTCAGAATCCCTCTTATCGGATGGAACATGGTTCTTAATAGATATATCAAGCTGAAACGCGGCGACAAGAAAAGCATCAAAAAAATGATGGATGAGTGTGAAAAGATGATATCAGAGGGCAATTCCATCTATTTTTTTCCGGAAGGCACCCGATCCAAAAACGGAATAATCAAACCATTTAAACCCGGTGCATTCATCCTTGCAAAAAAAATGAAGATACCCATTCTTCCAATTGCCATAATCGGCACGACAAACGCCCTGCCAAAACACAGCCTTAATTTTCATGGTCTCCATAAAATATTAATCAAAGTGCTTGATGAGGTTCCTTATGAAAAATTCAAGGATTTATCCACGGAAGAGACGGGAGAATTTATCAGAAAAACGATAGCCGAACATGTGAATGAACATGCGGAACCGATATGAAATTTTATCTTTGATGGCTTCGTAAAAAGTTCAATTTCGGCGTTGCGCTGCATCTCTCGTCACTGCGGAGTAGGCTAACTACGCCTCATTCCTCGAGATTTGCGCGCCTTGAACTTGAACTTTTTTCTTTGCCATCAGAATTTTGACTTTTTGCGAGACTGTCATCTTTGAGAGCTTTCCGTTTTTCAAAAATCCGGGAGATCATAAAAAATATAATCCCCGGACCCGGAAAATACAATCAGGCTTTTTTATAAATACCCTTGCTGATACTTTTAATCATACCCCTGTTTTTTGCTTTGTAGATGATATTCGCAATTTTTTTATCATCAAAACCGGTTTTCACTTTTAACTGCGAAGTGTTCACACCTTTCTTACTTCTGGAAACAAGGGTAACGACTGTATCAAAAGCAGTTGCCTTTGACCCCGCCTTTTTTGCAGGAGCCTTCTTTTTTGCTGCTGGTTTTTTCCTGGCTGCGCCTTTCTTTTTAGCCGGGGCCTTCTTTCCCCCGCCACCGGCGCTTTTCACAAGTCTCTCCAGTTTTTTTATAAGTGCTTTAATCTCCTTTGATACGGCCTGCATATCTTTTTTCAGTTTTTTCATGGTATCAATATCCTCCTTTTTTCAATTGATCTTCATTGCCGGCAAATCACTTGCATTCGACATCTATCAAAAGCTGCAAAAGCATATCGGGCGTCATACCAGACTATTTAAAAAGCTACTCAAAAAAACGGCCGCCATGTTATCAGACGATTTTTCGGAATATGTTATCAACACCTTCTTTTTATATCCGAAAAGTATTAATCCACCCGGGAGCGAATCAGAAGTAACGGCCTGTCAACAGCATTCAGTACACCTGCTGCCACACTACCATAAAAAACGCGGGAAAGTCCACTTCTACCATGACTGGCCATGGCGATAAGATCCATACTCTCATTTTTTGAAACTTCTATTATCGTTGTAACGATAGACCCTATCATGGAAATTTTATCGGTTGTTATCCCTACTTTATTAAATTTATCTTCTATCCCTGAAAGATATTCCAGCGCATTATCAACTTTTCGACGGCTCTCCCCTCTGCTTTCATCGACAAGAATCCCTTTATAGCCGTCACTGATTATGATAGGTTGGACGACTTTCAAAAAAACAACTTCCGATCCGTTTACTTTGGCTAAATTTTCTACGTGAGGCAGAATCTTCTCTGCACGCCCGGACCCATCGAGAGGTACTAAAATTTTTTTATACATCTTCCACCTCCCCCATATCCTCTGAATTTATTCAGGATCAAAATGACGCTCTTTTCGAAAACGCTCCGCATTGATGGAGGTCATTACCCATCCATCCCTGTATTTTTACATCTTGTTATTTAATACGCTTTTTGCCGATAACATTTCTCAGCATATAAATATTTTAACAGGCAAAAGACAGGACAGGTTAAATTTATAGGCAAATCCCCATTGTGTCAAGAATTTAAAGCTGTTATAGATTGATATTTAAAATCGAATAAAAAGGATCGAACCGTTCCCTTTGAATCCTTGACAAACCGAACTCCGAAAAACCGAAAACTCAAATCCTTTTTGCGGAATCAATACAAACTCTCTATTGATTGAGAGTATAAAAATGATATATGTATAATTTTTTTATAGTTCGGGGAAAGAGTTCTTTCTTGAAAAAAAATGTTACGATTTTAAACTTTGTTCAAAACCAATTAAGATAAATTAAAGCACAATTTATGCCTCCCAAAAATACAAAGATAGAGCTTCTGGCACCGGTCGGAAATTTTGAAAAGCTTGAAATTGCTGTACACTATGGTGCAGATGCTGTTTATCTTGCGGATAAAAAATTTTCTCTGCGAAACTTTTCCGATAACTTTTCATTTGAAGAAATGAAAAAAGCTACTGAATTTGCATCAGAAAACAATGTAAAGGTTTATGTGGCATGTAACATATATACCAGGAACTTCGAACAAAAAGACCTGGAAGCCTACCTTGCCGATATCGGTAAAATCAATCCGGATGCATTGATAGTAACGGATCCGGGAGTTTTTTGGTCTGCCCGTCGATTGATCCCTGCAATCCCTCTTCACCTGAGCACTCAGGCCAATACAACCAACTACCGGACAGTACAATTCTGGGAAGAACTCGGGGTTAAAAGAGTCAATATGGCCCGAGAGCTTTCCCTTGAAGAAATAAACGAAATCAGCTGTCAGACCTCCGCCGAGATCGAGGCATTTGTTCACGGTGCCATGTGTATATCATATTCGGGCAGATGCCTTTTAAGCTCCTTTTTAACCAAAAGGGACAGCAACCGCGGGATGTGCAGTCATCCATGCCGATGGAGTTATTCGGTTGTAGAGGAGCTCAGACCCGGCGAATATATGCCGATTGAAGAAGATCACCGCGGAACCTATATCTTCAACTCCAGAGATCTATGCATGATAGAACATATCCCGGAAATGATTCACGCCGGGATAACATCCCTAAAAATTGAAGGGCGCATGAAAAGCATTAATTATCTTGCCTCAACAGTCAAAGTTTACAGAGAGGCAATTGATACGTTTTATGCAGATCCTGACAATTTTAGAGTAAAAAAAGAATGGGTTAATCAGATTACCAGTATAAATCACCGAGACTATTGCACGGGATTCTATTTCAATGATCCGGATCAGGTGGCGCCGAATTATATCAATTCAAAACCGCTCGAAGGACACAAATTTATTGGAAAGGTACTGGAAAGCAAGGGGCAAAATCTTTCTTTAATTCAAGTTCGAAATAAAATTTTTACTGATGACCGCATTGAAATTCTATCCAAAAATGGGCCGATCCGCCACGATACGATCTTTGAAATCATTAATTCCAGCCAGCATCGGGTGGATTTTGCCCAGCCCGGAGAAGTAGTATCAATCCGATTGAATCGACCCTGTCAGTATAACGACCTGCTTCGAAGAACAGGAGAAAAACCATGAAAGGATACATACAGGTATATACCGGAAAAGGAAAAGGAAAAACCACCTCTGCACTGGGGCTCTCCATACGGGCGGCCGGTGCAGAACTTACCGTTCTGATCGCCCAGTTTATCAAGGCAGGAGAGTACAGTGAAATCAAAGCTTTGAAACGTTTTTCCGATCGGATTACGGTAGTACAGTTTGGTGCAGGCCGTTTCATAAAAGGCAAGCCTTCTCCTGAAGAAATAGCTGCCGCCAGCAAAGGGCTGGAGTTCATCAAAAATGCCATGAAGTCCAATGAATATGATATCATTATTATGGAAGAAGCAAACGTTGCCGCTGCCTGCGGCGTAATCCAGACAAAAGATATTCTTGATATTATGGAGATAAAACCCGACAATGTAGAACTCGTTATCACCGGACGCGGGGCAGATCCCAAAGTCATTGAAAAAGCGGATCTCGTTACAGAGATGAAAGAGATCAAGCATTACTTTCAGAAAGGGGTCAAGGCCAGAGTTGGAATCGAAAAATAAACACATAGCAAAAGCAATCGCTGTTTTCGGAACCGGATCAGATGTGGGGAAGAGTATCGTTACGACAGCCCTATGCCGTTTTTTGTTCGAAAACCGGTTCCATGTCGCCCCTTTTAAGGCACAAAACATGTCCAATAATTCAGGCGTTACCCCCGAAGGCCTGGAGATGGGACGCGCTCAGATTGTTCAGGCGGAAGCATCCGGTATTCCGCCCCATGTCGACATGAATCCGATTCTGCTCAAGCCGACAAGTGAAATCGGCGCCCAGATTGTTCTCCACGGAAAAGCGCTTCAAAACAGCACCGCGGCGCAATACCACGAAAAAAAAAAGGACCTCTTTGAATCCATATGCGGCGCCCTGAACCGCCTGCGGTGCGTCTATGACGTTGTCATTATAGAAGGCGCCGGATCTTGCGCTGAAGTAAATCTCATGTCAAACGATATTGTTAATTTCCGAATTGCTGAATATGCTGATGCGCCGGTTATTCTTGTTGCAGACATCCATCGTGGCGGTGTATTCGCCCAGATTGTGGGCACCCTCGAGTGTTTATCGCGTAAAGAGAAGGATCGGATAGCCGGTTTCATTATTAACCGGTTTCGAGGCGACATTTCGCTTTTTGAAGAAGGCGTGCAATGGATCGAGGAAAAAACCGGAAAAAAAGTCCTGGGTGTTCTTCCGTGGTATGATCATATCCGCATCGAGGCGGAAGATTCTGTTGTTATCGAAAAACCATCCCTTCCCCGAACTGCTCCGGAAGCCATACCGTCAATCGGAGTAATCCGGTTTCCTCATATCTCCAATTTTACGGATTTTCACTCCCTGTCAGATCTAAACAATCTTTCACTTCATTTCATCGATAAACCAAAAGATATTTCATCATATACAGCCATAATACTTCCGGGTTCAAAAAATACCCGATTTGATCTGAGCTGGCTGCACCAAAACGGCTGGGCGGAGAAAATAAAAACATATACCGCAAATGGAGGACATGTTCTAGGCATCTGTGGCGGATACCAGATGCTTGGTCGTATAATCCATGATCCTGAGGGCCTTGAAGGTTTGCCGGGTTCCAGCCGAGGTCTTGATCTTCTTCCTGTTGAAACCGTTCTGTCCACCCCGAAAACAACAACTCTGACATCCTTTTTCTGGGGAGATATAAAGGGTACCGGCTATGAAATTCACATGGGGCAAACCAAAAGAGTGAACAGCAGGGCTGCGTTCAGGGTGCTTTCTCAAAACGGAATTTCCTGCAGCAAAGAGGACGGATGCATTCGGGTTGATTCAAGAGTTATGGGCACCTATATTCACGGACTTTTTGACAACCCCGAAATAGCAGAAAAATGGCTCACGGGTCTTGGTTTGAGCCACATAGATGTTTCCAATATCGGAGGACTTGCCGTAAGAGAGAAGGAATATAATCTTCTTTCCGAGCATTTTAAAAAATTTATCGACACGGAAAATATTCTCAAACTGATTTAAATCCAGACTGCCGAGAATTGATTGCAATAACACCTGGATGGAATAAGGATGAACACATATGCATGATAAAATACTGATAATCGGTGGCTGCCGAAGCGGTAAAAGCAGCCATGCGCTGAGACTGGCTGAAGAGATCCAGGGAAAAAAAATATTTATCGCCACGTGCATGCCACATGATGATGAGATGAAAAAGCGCGTTGCAAATCACCGGAAAGAAAGAGGCCGTGACTGGGAAACTGTTGAGGCCCCGCTTAATCTGCCCGAAGCCATTTCCGAATGCGCTGTAAGGTCAGATGTTGTGATTGCAGATTGCCTTACGCTCTGGATCAGCAACCTCATGATGGAAAAAGCAGAAGAAAAAAAAACGGTCATGGAGACAACCAGGCTGGTTCACTCAATAAAGAACGCCCCTTCTCCTGTCATACTTGTTTCAAACGAAGTGGGTGCCGGAATTGTACCGGAAAACAGTCTGGCCCGTGCATTCAGGGATTCAGCCGGATTTGTGAATCAAAAAGTCGCTGCTACCTCAAACAGAGTCATCTGGATGGTCGCAGGAATTCCGGTTGTCATTAAAAATTAATCATGAAACAGCTACGATCCGCCATACAGTTTTTAACGATCATTCCTCTGGGAAAAGAAGAAGGCTTTTTTCCGGAAAAAATGCTTCCATATTTTCCTCTGGCAGGGCTTCTGATCGGCCTGCTTCTGGCTTTCTTCGATATGATCGTGCTGCAATTCTGGCCGGCTCCTGTGGCAGCCGTTCTGGATACAATTTTTCTTGTTATCCTTACAGGTGCTTTACACATGGATGGCCTTTGCGATACTGCTGACGGATTATACGGCGGAGGCACAAAAGAAAAAGCGCTTTCCATCATGAAAGACAGCAGAGCCGGCGCAATCGGAGTTGTTGCCGTTATCTGCTGTTTTGCTCTAAAATATGCGGGCCTCCTTGGAATCGACTGCAACCGTATGATTCTTCTTATTATCGTTCCGGCCTATGCAAGAGGCGGAACCCTTTTCGGATTCAAATTTCTAAATTACGGAAGGCCGCAAGGCGGTACAGGGCATGCTTTTTTCCACCGAAAGATTAAGATTTCGACCTTTTGGGGGCTGTTGATTCCTTTTTTTCTCTCTCTTCTTCTGGGATGGAAATGTATTTTGCTTAACCTCTGTTTCCTGACAGCCGTCGCGGTAATTCTTACATTTTATAAAAAGCGGATTGGATGTATAACAGGAGATATGCTTGGAGCGATGACCGAAATCCTTGAAGCTTTGCTGTTTTTAACCGGTGCAATACAGATATAATCAGGATAGAAAACCATTATGATAACCGGCCACGGCGGAAACATCTATGATCTGGCAGAAAAAAACAACTGCAGACCAGATCAGATAATCGACATGAGCAGCAACTTGAATCCTCTGGGGCCGCCTCCGGGGCTATTCGAATTTCTGATAAAAAATATATTTGTTGTAAAAACTCTGCCCGATGCAGGTGCGACGATTCTGGCCGAACGCTTTCAGAAGACCCATGGAATCGATAAAGGACGGGTTATTGCAGGAAACGGAACAACAGAATTCATCTATTCCATCCCAAAAGCGCTAAACATTAAAAAAGCCCTGATCCTGGGACCGACATATTCAGACTATGAGGACGCCTGCCTGATGAACCGGACGGATTGTTCGATTCTGACGGCAGAAGCATCAAATCGCTTTCATCATGATCCCGACCGGATCGCCTGCAAAGCCGAAAAAACGGATATGGTTTTTATCTGCAATCCCAATAATCCAACCGGAACGCTGATATCTTCCGAAACCCTGAGAAAAATTTGCCTGTCTCTCCCGAATACACTTTTTGTGATTGATGAATCCTATCTCCCATTTATTTCATCAAGTAAATCGGAGACCATGATCAATGCAAATTGTAAAAATGTTATTGTTCTCAGCTCAATGTCAAAAATCTTCTCTATTCCCGGCCTTCGAACCGGTTTTCTGAAAGCCCCTGTGAAAATTACTGAAAAGTGCCGGAAATATCAGCTTCCCTGGAGCGTTAACAGCCTTGCGCAAACAGCTTCAAAGTATATTCTGCAACAACAAAAAGAAATGGATAAATTTATCGATACATCCAGGCAGTTTATTGAAACGGAACGCGATCATTTCTTAGAGAGACTCAAAGGGATTCCCTGCTTTTCCTTTTTCCCGGGCCAGGTCCCTTTCATCTTAATTAAGCTTTCCGGGGGTTTAACAGCAGATACCATAATCGGAAAACTTTCAAAAGACAACATCCTGATACGAAATTGTAAGAACTTTAAGGGGCTTACAGATAACTACATCCGCATTTCCCTGAAAGACAAACATGCAAACCAACAGCTTGCAGAAAAACTATTAAACCTGGTTGTCCAAAAATGAATAGCGTTCCCCACGAATATATCCTCCCGGCAGCTTTTATCCTTGACCTTATTATCGGAGATCCGGATTTTCTTCCCCACCCGATACGATATATGGGAAGCGCCATTGCATATCTTGAACCCCGGTTTAGAAAGCTTCCGGCAGGTCAAGCTGCGGCCGGTTGTTTTTTTGCACTTTTTCTTATCTTTTTTACATGGTGCATCGGCTTTTTGATTGTAGCCGCCGGTCGAGCCATCCATCCAATTTTTGGATTTCTGATTGAAACGATATTGCTTTATTACTGCCTTTCAGTAAAATCGCTGAAGGATGCGGCCATGAGCGTGTACAATGCTCTCCGGCATCCGGACCTTGAAAAGGCGAAACAGAGGGTCGGCCTCATTGTCGGCAGAGATGTGAACCCTCTCGACAAAGAAGGTATAACCAGAGCCACAGTTGAAACTGTTGCGGAAAATCTCGTGGATGGCGTCCTTTCTCCTCTTTTTTTTGCGGCTTTAGGCGGTGCGCCCCTTGCATTGGCCTATAAAATGATCAATACACTGGATTCTATGGTCGGATATAAAAATGATACTTATATACATTTTGGTAAGACATCTGCTAAAATTGACGACTTTTTCAACTTTATCCCGGCGCGAATAGCGGTTCCAATCATTGCGATATCTGCCCAGTTGTTTTCAGGAAAAGGAGTTCAGGCTTTCCGGACAGCTATTCAGGATGGAAGATGCCATACAAGTCCAAATGCCGGATATCCGGAAGCGGCCTTTTCCGGCGCCTTGGAGGTGACACTGGGCGGGCCGAATGTGTATCATGGGAAACTGGTTGCAAAACCATCTATCGGTAAACACTTTGGAAAAACAAACGCAGAACACATAAAGAAGGCATGCTCTCTCATGATTGTTTCATCCCTTATGGGCCTGCTTCTGTTCTGGTTCATCCGGGCCCTCATTTTTTAGGACATGACTTCTTCTCTTATAAAATCATATAAAAACAGATTCCCTTTCAGGATAGGTACCACCTCCTTCATCTATCCCGACAACTATACACAGAACGTTAAAATGCTGGGCCCCTTTCTGGATGAAATCGAGCTTCTCCTTTTTGAAAGCACCTGCGAAAGCAGCCTGCCTTCAGCAAAGGAGGTGCAGGAGTTGAAGAATCTGGCTGACGGGTTGAATCTTTCTTACAATATTCATCTGCCTATCGATATTTCTCTGGGAGATTCGGATCCCTCTGTAAGGATGCATGCTGTTGATACGTTGAAACGTATTTTTGAACGAACACGCCCTCTTTCTCCAACCACCAACACACTTCATCTGGTTCAAAAAGAAAAAATGAACCAACAGAATTCATTAAAAAAATGGCAGGATTCAATTTGCCTGAGTATGGAAGAACTGATCGGAAAGGATATTCATGGCAGAGACATATCAGTAGAAAATCTTTTTTATCCAATAGACATGGTAGAAACAATCATTAATGAATTTCATCTGTCTGTTTGCCTGGATATCGGCCATCTTATTATTTTTGAAGCCGATATTGAAAAAACCTTTGACATATGGCTGGGAAAAACAGCCATTATTCACCTCCATGGGGCAAAAAACGAACAGGATCATCTTTCACTTGACCACATGCCTCCAAAACAGATGAAAACAATAATAAACCAGCTTTGCCGATTCAGCGGAACGGTATCGATTGAAGTTTTTTCCTTTCCGGAACTTGACAATTCTCTGGATTTTTTTGAAAATTACTGGACAAAAACAAACAAGGATTAATTTATGCAACTTATCGCAGATAACCTTCATATCGTCAATTCTTCTGTTCGGAATGCCCTGAAAAAATTAAACCCTGAACCGATTAAGGAGCTGGTTACCAAATGTGAAATGGCAGGAGCAGATGTCATTGATATCAATTCAGGGCCTCTTACCCGGAATCCTGTGGGGAAAATGACCTTTCTGGTTGAAACGGTTCAATCTGTTACAAATCTTCCCGTCATGATCGATACCGCAAATCCGATAGCCATGGAGGCCGGTTTAAAAGCAAACAAAAAGACCGCAATTATCAATGGTTTTTCTCTGGAACCTGTAAAGCTTGAACAGATTCTTCCTCTTGCAAAAAAATATAAGGTTGATATAATAGGATATCTGCTGTATCCGGACGGCAGGGTTCCAAATGATGCTTCGGAAAGGTTCAGTCTTGCAATAGAAATTCTGCAGGCAATACAAAACCAGAATATTGATCAAAACCAGCTAATCATTGATCCTGTTATTGTACCGCTGTCATGGCAAAATGGAAGCAAGCAAGCCAGAGAAATCCTTGATGTTATTCAAAATCTTCCTGATATTCTAGGATTTCCGGTTAAAACGATTGCCGGCCTGTCAAACCTGGCTTCCGGGCATGGGTATAAGGGAAAAAGGCTCCTGCTTGAAAAGACCTATCTTCCAATGCTTGCTTCAGCAGGCCTGAGCATGGCCCTTTTAAACATCTTTCACGATAAAACCATTGAGGTCGGAAAAGCCTGCGAACCCCTTGTCAACCCGGAGGTTTTTTCATGGGCTGAATTATAGGCAATTTCGACTAGCGAGTAAGCCTATTTCAAAATTCACCTGTCAACATTTAGGAATACCGTAAAGAGTGCCTCCCGGATATGGCTTCGGCCAATTATTGAATGGGCGGATACACGGCGAAGCAGTTCAGAACGATTGACTTAGCCAAAATTATCCGATATGTTTCTAAAATTTATAACAGCATATTTTTAATTTAATCGATTGCTTCAATTTTCCCAATTACCATGCCTGATACGCAGGGAGGATAGCCATGATTTTTGAAGATGATGAAACTCTGCAAATGTATATTGAAGAATCGCTGGATCATCTTTCGAGCATTGAAAACGATCTTCTCTCAATTGAAGCGGCAGGAGCAGATATAGATGAAGAGCTTGTAAACAATGTATTCCGAGCTGCCCATTCTATAAAGGGAGGAGCCGGTTTCATGGGACTTTCCAACATTAAGAAACTATCCCATAAAATCGAAAATGTCCTCGGCCTGATCCGCAGTCGAGAAATCGTACCTCAACCGGAAACCATTAATATTCTTCTAAAAGCTTTTGACTCATTAAAAGACATGATCAACAATGTGGAGCAAAGCAATGAGAGCGATATTTCCGAGCACGTCGTTTCTCTTATCGGGCTTACGTCCGCTTCACTTCCGGATGACCAAAAGGAAAGCGTATCCGGTGTGTTTTACATCCCCGTGAAAAATAAAAAATCAGTCCTGGAAGCGCCCAGATTTGACATTGATCAAGCGCTAAAAGAAGGCATGACCATCTATCTCATTGAATATGACCTGATTCATGACATTCAGCGAAAAATGAAAACCCCTCTGGATGTAATTTCTTCTCTTTTAAACAGCGGTAAAATAATACAGTCAAAAATCGATATCCAAGCCGTGGGAACGCTGAATGAAGATATTCCATCACGAATTCCGTTTTATATCCTGTTTGCATCTGTTATTGAGTCGGATATCGTTACAGCACTTTTCGATGTTGATGAAAAATATGTTCATATTGTCACGCAAGAAATGTTCTTAACTTCTCCACCGGAAACATTGCCGGAACCTTCTTTCGAGGCAGCTCCGGGAAAAGACACGTCTGCAGAAAAA
Organism: Desulfobacterales bacterium; assembly: GCA_030145525.1. Taxonomy (GTDB): domain Bacteria; phylum Desulfobacterota; class Desulfobacteria; order Desulfobacterales; family SURF-7; genus JAQYVL01. Next base: position 9,943 of record JAQYVL010000021.1, on the reverse strand, counting down.
CAACCACAAGTTACCTTTGATACGAATATTGAAAAGAACTCTGAAAAAGAAATTCCTGAAGCGCATGAGTTCGATCCAGAACCGTTTTCCGAACCCGATATGGCCGAAAGTAAACAAAACAAAACAATAAAATCAGCTGCCGCTCAAACACATCTCAGAGTAAATATCGATCTTTTAGACAGTCTCATGACATTAGCCGGAGAACTGGTCCTGAGCAGAAATCAGCTTCTTCAGGGAATCATATCTGACGACACGCGAAACCTTGAAATATCGAGCCAGCGGATCGATATGGTCACATCCGAACTTCAAGAAGCTATTATGAAGACCAGGATGCAGTCGATTTCTAATGTATTCAATAAATTCCAACGAGTCGTCCGTGATCTCGCACGGGAATTGAAAAAAGAAGTCTCTTTATCAATAGAAGGGAAAAGTGTTGAGCTGGACAAAACAATCATTGAAGGGATAAGCGACCCCCTGACGCATCTGGTAAGAAATGCAGTCGATCATGGCATTGAGATTCCTGATGAACGGCATAAAATCGGGAAAGCTTCTACAGGAAAAATATCTCTCAAAGCATTTCACGAAGCCGGGCAGGTAAATATAGAAATTTCAGACGACGGAAGGGGGTTTGACGGAGACAAGCTTCTGGTTTCAGCCTTGCGGAAAAAATTGATTACCGATCATCAGGCGAGCTCCATGTCTGAAAAGGAAAAGATGGCCCTGATTTTTCTGCCCGGCTTTTCAACCGCGAAACAAGTGACCGATGTCTCAGGGAGAGGTGTCGGAATGGACGTGGTCAAAACAAATCTGGACAAACTTGGTGGAATTGTAGATATTGAATCCAAGAAAAATCAGGGCACTGTTATCCGCATCAAACTTCCTCTTACGCTCGCGATTATTCCAAGCCAGATCATATCATTGGGAAATGAGCGTTATGCCATACCCCAGGTCAATCTTAACGAACTTCTCAGAATTCCTGCAATTCAGGTAAAAGACAGGATTGAAAAAGTTGGTGACGCAGAGGTTGTTCGTCTGAGAGGCAACCTGCTTCCCCTCCTGAACCTTTCAAAGGTTCTGGAAATAGACAAAACATATGTCAATCCATTTGATGGAAGCACAATGCAGGAGAGGAGAATTAATATAGCTGACCGTCGCTCCAAACACAGTCCTGTTTTTGAAAATGAAGAAACGGATAAAACAGAGCCTGAAGCGCCTGACATGGAACCCGAAGTTTTGAAGGAGCCAGGACCCCGTTCTGAATCCGAAAGACGCACCAATATTAAAAGTGCGCTCAACATTGCCGTGGTTTCGGCGGGTCTGTTTAAATACGGTCTTGTTGTAAATCAGCTTCATGACTCCGAGGAAATCGTTATCAAGCCGTTAGGTCGGCACCTGAAGGCCTGCAAGGGCTATGCCGGTGCAACCATAATGGGAGACGGCAGGGTTGCCCTGATCCTTGATGTGGCCGGCCTTGCCCAGATGGCAAAATTGACATCGCTGGAAGGCTCTGATCGTGTAAGTGACGCGGCAAAGAAAAAAACCATGGCCCAGAAAGAGGCTGGAGACAAGACATCCGTGCTTCTTTTCCGAAATGATGATGAAGAGCAATGTGCTGTTCCACTGGGTCTTGTCGAAAGAATTGAAAGAATAAAAGTCGCAAACATCGAAACCGTAGGCGGCAAAAAAGTCATCCAATATCGCGGCAGCAGCCTTCCTCTTTTCTCACTTGATGAAGTAGCCAATGTAAAGCCCCTGCCTGAATCCGAACAACTTGAAGTAATCGTATTCACTCTTGCCGGAAGAGAAGTCGGCCTCATGGTGAGACCGCCTGTCGATGCCGTTGATGTGGCCGTAAAAATTGACAATATAACTCTCAAGCAGCCTGGCATAATGGGTTCCGCTATAATAGAAAATTACACAACACTTCTAGTGGATATTTTCGAACTGGTGCGGACCATAAATCCAGACTGGTTTGACGAGCATCAAACAATGCAGGCAAATATGGAAAAAAAGCACACTGTCCTGTTCGCAGAAGACTCGGAATTCTTTCGCAACCAGGTCAGAGGCTTTATGGAGGATGACGGCTATCGCGTTATTGAGGCCGAAGACGGCCAGATCGCGTGGAATTTGCTTGAAAAAAATGCAGATGTAGTGGACATCATCGTGACGGATTTAGAAATGCCGAATATGGATGGTTTCGAATTTTCTGCCAAGGTAAAAGGCGATAATCGATTTTCCCATTTAAAAATTATCGCGCTCACATCCCTTGCAGGAGATGAGGATATGGCCAAAGGAACCCGTATGGGGATCGATGACTACCAGATTAAACTGGATCGCGAAAAACTGATCGAATCTATAAAAAGCCGTCTGGCAGACTGATCACAGAACTTTTCTTTTCTCAGGTAAGGAGCTGTTCATGGAAAAAAACAGTTTGGAAAAAAATGATAATAATGTAATGGAGCTTGCAACTTTTTTCATTGGTGACGCGCTTTGCGGAATTGATATTCTAAATATTCAAGAAATCAACCGGCACATGGAAGCGACCTGGGTTCCCCAGGCTCCTGATTATGTTATCGGCGTAATAAATCTTCGAGGCCGGATTGTCTCTATAATCGATCTCGGTAAAAAGCTCGGTCTTTCACCGATTAAAAAGAGTAAAAACAGCAGAAATATCATCATACAATCACAGGATGAGCAACTCGGATTCATGGTTGACCTTATAAGCGACGTGCTTCTTGCCGAGATAGATAAAATTGAACCTGCTCCCGCAAATATCGGCGGTCTCCAGGGAAGATACTTCAAGGGTGTTTTTAAAACAAAAGACAGCCTCATTGGTGTACTGGATATAGATGAAGCTTTAAAAAACCAATAATAACAGAACATGCAAAACGGTTGAACCGGGTGACTGTTGAACCTTCTACAGTTCAGACAATAATCATGTTTTTAGCAAACACACGTTTTAGATAACCTGAAATTTATTCGCTATTCTGAAACCCGAAGATATTAACATCCCTAAAAATTTTTAATCGAACAGGAACTGGCTTTAAAAAATGACTGACATAAAAAGATTAAAAGTTATGGTGGTTGACGACACCGTCGTTTACAGAAAAATAGTCACCGATATTCTATCTGAACTTCCCGATGTTGAAGTTGTAGGTACAGCCAATAACGGTAAAATTGCACTCAATAAAATAGCATCGCTGAAGCCGGATTTAATTACCCTCGACATTGAAATGCCGGAGATGAACGGTCTTGATGTACTCGCACACATACAAAAAGAGCATCCGGATACAGAAGTGATTATGCTGAGCACCTCCACCAGAGAAGGAGGTGAAATGACGATCAGGGCGCTGGAGCTAGGCGCTTTTGATTTTATCCCCAAGCCTCTTTCCGGGACCATGGCTGAAAACAGAAACGAAATAAAAGGTCTTATAGCTCCCATGCTGAAAGCCTATAAACGGCGCCGGGAAATAAAAAATATTTTAAAAGGAAAAACCTCAGCAACCGGTAAAAAAAGTGATCTGCCGACAAAAAGAAAGAAAAGTTATGCCGCATCTAAAGATGTTGCAGGGCGAATAAAAAAAATCTCAGGACGATTAAAAATCAAATCAGAAATTATTGCCATCGGAGTCTCAACCGGAGGCCCGAACGCTTTAGCGAAGATGATGCCTCTGATTCCTCCGGATATCGGCGTACCGATTCTTATTGTCCAGCACATGCCGCCGATTTTTACGGCATCTCTTGCAAGGAGTCTAAACGCAAAATGCAACCTGAGTGTTGTTGAAGCAAGAGACGGCCAGCTTTTACCGATGAATACAGCATTAATCGCTCCTGGCGGTAAGCATATGAAACTTGCAGCCAGTGCAGATGGAAAAGACAGGATCATAAGAATAACGGACGACCCGCCGGAAAACAGTTGCAAACCCTCGGTTGACTATCTTTTTCGTTCAGTGGCTGAGCACTATGTCGGAAGAGCTACTGGCATAATCATGACCGGCATGGGATCAGACGGAACTAAAGGGGCCGAATTGCTTAAAAAGAGCGGCTCATTCATTATCGCCCAGGATGAAGGTTCATGCACGGTATTTGGAATGCCCAAAGATGTAATTGAGAGAAACCTTGCCGATATTGTATTATCTCTTGATAAAATTCCTGTAGAAATTGTCAACTCAGTTAAAAGCTCCCATTAAACAACCGGCTGATGTATAAAATAAATACAGATGAATATAAAGTGCTGTCCAAATACATAATGGACATATCGGGCATTTTGCTTGAAGAAGGCAAAGAATATCTGATTGAAACAAGGCTGACTCCCCTTCTTGATGAACTTAGCTGTAAATCATTTTCAGAACTGTATTACAAAGCTCGGATGGATAATACCAAATCCGTGGAAAAAAAAATCATTGATAATATCTCAACCAATGAAACCTATTTTTTCCGGGACAAGGCTCCGTTTGAACTTATTCAGCATAAAATCATTCCGGACCTTATCGACAGTAGAAGTCAAAACACCAGACCGGGAGAATCCATTAAAATCCGTATATGGAGTGCCGCAAGCTCAACCGGGCAGGAAATTTACAGTATTATTATTATGTTGAAAGAGCTTTATCTTGATCCCCAAAAACATGAAATACAAATCCTTGGGACCGATATTTCAAATTCAGCGATTGCCAGAGCTAGCTATGGGAAATACAACAAATTTGAAATCGCCAGAGGACTCCCTCCGGAGAAGGTCCGTAAATATTTTATTCCGGATGGTGATGCCTGGAAAATTAAAGATGAATTAAGATCAATGGCTACTTTTAAAAAAATTAACCTGATGGATTCGCTTGCCGGGATGGGCAAATTCGATATTGTTCTTTGCAGGAATGTTGCCATATACTTCGCCCCCGAAGAACGTTCTAGACTTTATCGAAAAATCGCAAGCACCATGGAAAAGGATGGATACCTTTTAATCGGTGCGACCGAGTCACTCACAAATGATACGAATCTGTTTGAGCCTCAGAAATATCTAAAGTCGGTTTTTTATCAACTCAAGTAATAAAAAGATAAAAAATCCATTCCATATTGAATGATTATAGCCGTTGTCGTAAATATGTATCGATTGAACAGTGATCAAAAGCCTCATCGTTCGTTGATTATGGCAACTACAATAACTCTATGTTTTTGCAACTGATCGAATTGCCTCTTCAAACTTTTCATTAATCTGAATCGTCATTGCGGCCGCTTCCTCCAGTCGCTTTGCGACCTCCTTCATATCTTCCATTTCCACTTTTTCCATCCATTCACGGTATGTTTTAGCATGATCCGTATTGTGTTTGACCCAGTGCTGTAAAAGTTTTTCCAGTTTTTCCCGAAAAGACATATCGCTTTCTTTATCATGATGATGGTGGCTCATTGGTTCCTCCAAAATTTTTAATCCAACAGGAGTTCCATCCGGAAATATTGAATCCGAATTCGTTTCCAAAGATTATAGCTGAAACAGGCAATGCAGTTATTCTGAAAGACTTATATGGTTTTTAAAAAATTAACCTTCCGTATTTATAAAACATATCTTCAGAACCGTCAATAGTCAAGGTGTCCTGATTTTAATAGCATCTGTCCATTTTGATAGAAAAAATGTCCTGCAAAACAGGACTGATATGCCCTTCATGTCAGGACTCAATCGTTCTCCGGAATCCTCACAACACAACTTGCTGTATTTAAACATTAAATTCGGGCATGGGTTACGCTGAAAATTTGGCGCACATATTGCTAATATTTATCCATGAAAACCGATAAAAAAGGTAATCGAAAAAATGATTATAAAATATTGCCATTTAAATTTAAACATAATTTTATGCCTGATCCTGTTATTTCCTCTTACCGATGGCAAATCAAATGAAATCATCGGGTCGACAAAATCAACCGATTATTTTGTTGAAAAACATTCGCTGCCCAACGACAGCCTTTTTTCACAGCAATGGGGATTGCACAATGAAAATGGTGCTGATATTCAAATGCTGGAAGCTTGGGAAATTGAACCCGGTGATCCGGATGTCATTATGGCGATCATTGATATGGGATTTGATGCAAATCACCAGGACCTTCAACAAAATATCTGGCAAAACCCGGGTGAAATTCAGAATAACGGAATCGATGATGACCAAAACGGCTATGTTGACGATATAATCGGCTATATGCTGGGAAGCATGGAAAACAGGATTAATATTGGCTTTTTTGTTGTAGGTGACGGTGATCGCCCGGAAAACAGAGGGGAGATATCAGGATACGGCAGTCGCTTGAAATTCGATGACATCTGGGAATCGCTGCGAGTGAATGAAACAGGGGCGACAACAATTGGAAACAACAATCTGGAAATTGAAATCGATCCTGAAAAACCCTTTTTTAAAAAATCTGTGAATGTAATCTATATCCCCCTTTCCAGAATGCTCTGGAAATCGGAGCTATCGCAGTAAAAAATTTAACCCGAAATCGATCTAACGACAAACCAGATACTTCTTTCTATAACTTAATCCGTTTCAACAACTTAAATCGATGGAGCTTCTATAATGAAAGGCTCGGAAAAATCCTTTATAAGCCTGATTCCCACGTTGCTTTTTTTATCTATTTGTTTTCAGGCCGACCTCTCAAAAGCAAAAATGTCATCGACGCTGTCCGGCTGGGAATACATCTCCCGAAATTCAAAATTCATCGCCGGTATTGAAGCATTGTACACTTATTCCGACCTGAAAAATTCCGCCTCCCTTTCCTGCGGAAGTATTGATGCTCTTCTTGCCGCAAGCTGGAAGATTAAGGATGACGGCTTTTTAATCATGAAGTATGACGGTGGTTATGAAAAACAAAATTCGAGCATGGTATATCTTTGAAAAAAATACAATTTTTGTCAATGTCGATGATCTGCACGAAGGGATTCTTGCCCATGAAATGGCGCATTCAATTATTGATCATTTCCTTCTGATCCGTCCGCCCGCGGCAAGCAGTGAAATTCTGGCAAGGTATGTTGACAGTCATATCAATCGATAGATTTATTTTAGACTACCCCGGAGAACTCAAAATGACCCCTTGTCAAGGCAGATTGAGGACATAACGCTTCCTGCGGGTATTTCTTCGACTCCTTCCGGTATCTGGATAATCGCCTGAGCCGCTGCCATGGTAGACAGGCGGCTTTTCAGATTTATCGGCCGTAAAAGAGTTTCGGAATCGCTGATGATGACGCGACAATGCACAAACCGAGTCCAGTCACGCACACCTTTTACACTCTTTTCCAGTTTTGCATTGAGATGAAGGTATGTGGAATTTTTCGCCCCGGCCATCCGATAGATGGCCGGCAGTGCAATCATAATGAAGGCTATTTCATTAGAAGTCGGGCCGCCCGAAAGACAGAAAACCGGCTTCCGACCAATTATGCCCATACCGAAAGCTTTTCCAGGCAGCATCCTGACGCGATGAACCAGCAGTTTCCAGCCAAAATCCGTAAACACCTTGATGACAAAATCTCGATCTCCTTTCCAGGCACCGCCGGAAGTAATGAGGACATCTGCGTCAACCAGCATTTTTTTCACCCGGGCGGAAATTTCAAAAGGTGAGTCCCCCGCAATCTGAACATCGGTTTCAAATCCCATCGATTTACACCAGGCATTCTGAAGCGCCACATTGCTGGCATATAATTTTCCCTTCGGAAGGCTTTTTCCGGGCAGAAGAAGTTCGCTTCCGATTGCAAGGAGCCCTATTTTTGGCCTTTTAAAAACCTGTAGTCGTGAAATTCCCCCGGCAACAAGAAGGCCAATCCGCCCCGGGTTCATTTCCTGCCCCGATTTTGCAAGAACTTCTCCCCTGGCTACATCCGATCCTTTTACAAGAATATTTTTTCCGGCCCGGGCGCCCGAAAACACCTGAATCCGTCCATTCTCTTGTTTTACGACTTCTTCTTCAAGGATTGAATCAGCACCTCTTGGAACTGTTGTGCCGGTTAAAACCCTGATTGTCTTTCCGGGTGTCAGGCAATGGACCGTATACTCCCCTGCCACAGCTTTGCTCGAGATTTCAAGTTCCACCGGAGAGTCAGACCCTGCATTTGATATATCATCCGAGACAACCGCATAACCGTCTCTGAGAGACGCATCCATGGAAGGAGCATTGACTTTTGCCGTAACATTTTCCGCGCATATCCTTCCGGCAATGTCCATTACCGGAAGGGTCTCAGTACCAAGTGGAGCGGCATGCTTCAATGCAATCGTTAACGCTCTGGCAAAACCTATATCACAGGCCTTCAAATGTTTTCCCATAGTTTTTATAATTTATTATTGCTGACAAAGGTAAATCAGATGATAAAATTATGATGTTATGCTCTGTTTCTATACAGATCCGAGTCAACAACAGCGGATGAAGCTTCTACGTTTAAAATCTTTCCTAAAAAATCATTTATCCTAATACACTGTTCACGAGGAGAAGTTATCATATCCTTATAGTTGATATTCAGAATCGAAAAATTTTTTTTCGCGGCAATCCATTCATCAAATTCCGATAGCTGAGTCCGGAACAGATCCGCGAGCTTTCGATCTCCAATTTTCGCCCCCTGCCTGCCGGAGCGATGAAGCATCTTTTTTTGAGAAGCAAGAACTTCATCCAGATCTCTGCGCATAAAAATGACACGATATTCATACGAATCGGGAAGATCGTATACCAGACGATAAATCATCTTAACCGCTTTACCCTGCGCCATCGAAGCCCATGAAGGATCTTCTTTGGTTTTTTTTACCGGTTCAAATTCAAAATATCCTTTAGGGTTATCTCTGTCCTCTTTTCGAAGATTATCCGTAAGCACCGGAATGCCGCCGGCTTTCATTACCTGCATCATCATGGATGTGCCGGATCTAGGAAGGCCGGATACGATGGTGATAAACGTTTCATTCATAATTAAATCCGTACCCGTAAGAATGGTTTAACAATAAGTGCGAATACAAGTGACACAATAAAAAAGTAAAAAATCCACCAGTCTGTTCCGTTAATTTTTGAATTTCTGGCAGGATAATCAATTGTAACAGATTGAACAGCCGCATCTGCTTGAAACGGTTTTTCAAGGGGATAAAGAATCACATCACCTAAAACAGGACCGGGGCGTTTTGGGCTGAGGCGCATGAAACCATCACCTATCGCCAGCTGCTTTTCAATTTTCTGCTTCCCGACCTCAAATACAAGAGGGAAATAACCATTTTTTACCGGCTTGATTTTCCAGTAAATCTCTTTTTTGCTCCAGACCTTTACCGGTCCGACAGTTTTTACCGCAGCAGGCCGGCACCGGAGTTTCACTTCCGGCCATTCCACTGTATTTTGATTCAGTGAGATTTTTACGATAATAGCATTATCCGTGAGTTTCACAGGACGAGCCTGGTACCACAGGCCCATCTGGGCGAGAGTTAAGCTGACCGGAACGATCATCACAAGCATGGGAACGATCGAATGGAAAAGAAGCTTGAAAGAGGCAAAAAAAACTCTTGCCTGTGCTTTGAAAGTCACAAAAGTACTGTTTTTAAATATCCTGATCGCGAGCATATCCGCCTTTATGCTGTCCCTGATGCGTGCGATCTGCTTCTGGTTTGATGTGTGTTTAAAAATAAACAGCAAAACAATTCCCAGAAACGCAGAAATAATAGTGATGGAAACCCATCCGGGAAGCAAGGCAATGGGGGACAATAAAAATTCCCCCAGCTTGTTAACGAAAAGATTTGTATAAACAAGCAATGTGATCACAAAATCCATCAATCAATATACCCCAGCCCGCGAAGCTGATCGGAAACGGCATCGTCTTCATCTGAAGAGCTTTCCAAAGCAGCCAGTTCTTTTTCGATAATATAGGTTATGAACTCTTCTAAACTGCTGTAACCTGCGTTTTCAGCGGCTTTTTTCGATCGATTGTAAAGATTTGAATCAATTTTTATTT
>JAQYVL010000020.1 GCA_030145525.1 Desulfobacterales bacterium | reverse complement strand
ATGGAACTTGAAAAGGAACGGGGCATAACCATTGCCTCTGCAGCGACTTTCTGCGAATGGAAGGGTCATGAAATCAATATTATTGATACCCCCGGCCATGTTGACTTTACAATTGAAGTTGAACGCTCACTCAGAGTCCTTGACGGTGCGATCCTCGTTCTCTGTGCTGTAGGTGGAGTTCAGTCTCAATCCATAACGGTTGATCAGCAGATGAAACGGTATAAAGTCCCCTGTATAGCATTTGTCAATAAATGTGATAGAAGCGGAGCGGATCCATTTCGCGTAATAAAACAACTGAAGGAAAAACTCGGACACAATCCGGTTGCAATGCAGATACCGATAGGCCTTGAAGGTGATTTAGAAGGCATTGTGGATCTGGTCACCATGGAAGCAGTTTATTTTGACGGCGAAAACGGTGAAATCATCCGCGTTGAGAAAATTCCGGAAGCACTGCTGCAGAATGCTGAAGAGCAGAGGGAGGAATTGATCGATAAAGCGTCTCTTTTTTCAGATGAGCTGACGGAAGCGGTCCTTGAAGAAAACGAAATCGATCCGGAAATGCTTCTGGGCGCACTTCGAAAAGGAACTCTTACACGTGAAATCACGCCTGTATTTATGGGTTCCGCTTATAAAAACAAGGGGGTACAGCCTTTACTGGACGGCGCGAATCACCTTCTCCCCTGCCCCGCTGATATTAAAAATGAAGCCCATGACATGAACAATAATGAGGCGCCTGTTATTCTATCCGCAAATCCGGAAGACCCGGATGTTGCGCTGGCATTTAAACTTGAGGACGGTCAGTATGGCCAGCTCACTTATATACGAATGTATCAAGGCCGTCTTACCAAAGGATCCACGGTAGTTAATGTCAGAAACGGTAAAAAAATTAAAATCGGAAGGCTTGTGAGGATGCACGCAGACCAGATGGAAGATATCAATTCCATACCCGCCGGATATATCGGAGCAATTTTCGGAATCGACTGCGCATCAGGGGATACTTTCGTAAGCCCGAAAATCAGTATTTCAATGACATCGATGCATATTCCGGATTCGGTCATATCACTGGCCATTGTTCCGAGTGATAATAAATCTCAAATCAACATGTCCAAGGCCCTGAATCGATTTACAAAGGAAGATCCAACCTTCAGGAGCTATGTTAACGAAGAAACCGGTGAAACCATAATCGAAGGCATGGGGGAATTACATCTTGAGGTCTATGTTGAAAGGATGCTTCGGGAATACAATGCGCAAGTCACGACCGGAAAGCCCAGGGTTGCCTATCGGGAAACCATTACACAAATGGCTGAGTTTAACTATACCCACAAAAAACAGACCGGAGGTGCCGGTCAGTTCGGCCGTGTAGCCGGATATATGGAGCCCTGTTTTGATGAAGATTTTATCTTTGAAAACAAAATTTCCGGAGGGTCAATACCGACCCAGTATATTTCCTCATGTGAAAAGGGTTTCAAACAGTGCATGAGCAAAGGTCCCAAGCTTGAATTCCCGGTAACCGGTGTAAAAATAGTCATAAATGACGGTGCCTCCCATTCGGTTGATTCATCGGAGATGGCTTTCCAGGCAGCTGCAAAAGGAGCATTTCGAGAAGGCTATGCCAGGGCTAAATCGATCATTCTGGAACCCGTTATGAAGGTTGTGGTCGAAACCCCCACAGAATTTCAGGGACCGGTAATGGGATCCTTAAACAAGATAAGAGGTATGATTGTGGGCTCCCAGGAAGATGGTCCCATGAGTGTAGTTGAAGCAAAAGTGCCTCTGGCGGAGATGTTTGGTTATTCAACGGTTATAAGATCCTTAACACAGGGTAAAGCGCAATTTACAATGGAATTTGAGTCTTATAAAAAGATCCCCGGACAGATTGCTGATGAACTCATTAAAAAGAAACATGAAGAAAAAGAAAAAAAGAAAAAAGCGAAATAGTTTTAGAAATTTTTATATTTAAAAACAGATTGTTATATATTTTTTATAATGTATCAGATTAACATAATACCAGGAGCAGATTATGCAGCCAAAAAACCAGATAACAGATAATCCTTTAAAAAACCTAGGATATGCTTCAGATGACATTCTTCCAGATAGTGGTTTCGGTGCGGTACTGGCACGCGCAGGTGTAGGCAAAACATCATTTCTGGTTCAGATTGCTTTGAACGCCATGCTGAGGCATAAAAGAGTTCTCCATATAAGCCTCCATGACCCTGTAAATAAGATCAATTTGTGGTACAAGGAAATTTTCCAGCTTCTTACAAAAAAATTCGGGGTCGATCAGGATCGACAGCTCTGGGAAACAATCCTTCCTTTTCGATTTATTCTTACGATGAAGGTTGATGGATTCAGCATATTGCGGCTTGAAGAAAGGCTGAGAGACCTGACGGAGCAGAATATTTTTTTACCCAAAATGATTATAATTGATGGCCTTCCGTTTGACGAATCTACACAAAATACATTTCTTGATTTAAAAGCCCTTGTAAAAGATCTGGACGCCCACGTCTGGTTTACGGCAAGAACTCATCGACACGAATCGCCCCATGCCGATGGTCTGCCGATTCAGATGGCGGAAGTGAAAGACCTTTTTGACACAATCATTCTGCTCCGGCCTGAAGGGAATAATATTTGTATCAATTCGTTAAAGGGGGGGACGACCGACTCCCATACCACAGAACTGGAAGTGGATCCATCTACAATGCTTATCCGGGAGAAAGTATAAAAACATTTGAAAAGATTTTCCGTTTCATCCTGGCTTTGACTGAGCTGTCTCTTTTTCCAGCCGCTTCATAAAATCACCGACAGCCTTATAAACCCGTTCGCATTTTTCACCCAGAATAATTCCATGCCTTTCATAATTCACAAGAAGATATTCCTTTTCTGTTGAGCCGAGAAGCTGAAATATTCTTTTTGAACCCTCCGGGTTGACAACCGGGTCTCTGAAAGACTGAACGATGAGAGCCGGTATTTTGATATCTGCAAGTTTTGCCTCCAAAGAGTCCATCAGCCTCTCAAGTTCAAGAATACCGGACACGGGATTCCGTTTATAATTGATATGAGGATTTTCAGGAGTGTTAATCACAAATTCTTTTTTGGCTGATTCAATCTTTACCCTGTCCATCAGCCAGTTCCAGAGGTTTACAGCAGGCACGAATTTGGCTGAAAAATCATTTAGCTTAAGCGGCGGCGAAATTGCAAAAACACCATCCACATCTTTTACGCGCGTGCAAAGGTCAAGAGCCAGACCGGCACCGGTGGAAAATCCTCCCACAACAACTTTTTTGCAGTTGTTCCTTATAATCGCGTATCCCTCTTCTACAGACTCAACCCATTCCATATAATTTCTGATCGCAAGATCATCCGGTGACGTACCGTGCCCTTTAAGCCTCGGAGCATATACACGATAGCCGATCCGGCCCAGAAATTCGGCAAGCCCCTTCACTTCAAGAGGCGCCGCCATATATCCGTGGATCAGAACAATGCCGGTTTCTCTTGAGCTTCCCCGAATAAAAACAGGCATGCCAACCTCTTTATCTTTTGATTCCCCTTCAACGGCAAAATTGGCATAATCACGCTCATAATCGAACAGTGCTTTTTCCATAAGATGATTTACGATCCGGTATTTTATCCTGATTGACGGCTGCCGGGCCAGATTGATCAGTTTATTCCGATAAAATGACAGCGGTTCAATCTCATTCGCGATGACGTTGACAGGATTGTCGATCCGGCTGCGATGAAATTCCGAACGGTCCGTATAATCCGGGTCTTTCTGAATAGTCTTTTCGTTTTTCCGGATAACATTCTTTTCGACAGCAAGATCATAAAAATTTTTGTATTTTTCATATCGATCATCTGTCAGCATGTGAATCTGATTGCCGTCCAACCCATGATGCCGATGAATATTTTCCTTTCCCGTATTCAGTATTGCCGCAAGATACGCTCTTCGTCTGAAATCAGATTCATCAATTTCATTGGAGTTCAAATATTTAAGAATTGTTGCAAAAATATGATCATGATTGACAGTTGTCATGTTGTATATTGCGGACATGTAACGATCCATGACTTTGTCTACAGCGACTTTCATCATTCGTTTGGAAGAGATTGCGTCATCAAAATTAATCTCCGATGTATCATCAATATCCTTCTGAATTATCTTACTTTTAATATACTGCTTTATTCTGATGGGCTCACCAAACCGCATATCCACATCAACTCCTGAAAGAAGCATGGTACCCTCTGTCATAATCTCTTCCATCATCCTTTCGGTGATATTTTCAACATACTTTTCCGCAAGGCGGCTTAGAAGGTTTTCCTTTGCGCGTATTGGATAGTATGTGAGATTAACCGGAACAATATAGGTTTCGATTTCAAGAACAGGCTTTAAATCCTCTATTTTATATAATCTTTTCAAACGCTCAGCCTCTTCCGGAGCTTTTTCAATCATCCTTCGAAGCCGTTCCCGATAAAATGCGGTCCGCAGCGCAAGAGCTGCAGTCCCGGTATGGGGAGGACGTTTCCCATCCGGTGAAGAGATAATAAAACTGCCTGTCTTTTTGCTTTTCTGCTCAAAAATCTTCTTGCTTTTTACCATTCTCCCCTCTGGAAAAATGATCCAGTCGGCTTCACCTGTCAAAAGGCTTTTTACGATCAGGAGATCCCGGTCAGGGTCCTTTGTTGAAAGCGCTCCCAATTTCTCCAGAAACGTACCAAGCCCTCCGGTAAACAGACTGTAATCAGCCAGGGACCAAATGGTTGAATCGGTAATCCGGTTTATATGATAGGGGATAAAAATCGTCTCCATTCGGGTAAAATGATTGATTGCATAAATAACCGACCCCTTCTCCGGAATATTTTTTTCACCGTGGATTCGTATTTTTGCTTTTAAAATTCCTGACAAGGCTCTAACAGCGTAACTGGTTGTGCGATATGCAAAATTATCCAAAACCTTCCCTCCATTTTCTAAAGGGTTTTAAAAAAAACCAGGGTCGTGTTGTTGTATACATTGTTTTACATACTGAAATAATAGTGGAAAAAAACAATTGAGTCAAACTCGAATATCATATGAACGATTGGTATCAAATCTCCAAGGCCATTTCATCTTAAAACATCAATAGTGACGGCTTCGTAAAAAGTCCAATTTCTTTGTTGCGCTTCATCTTGAATAATTGCGGGATAGACTAACTATGCACGCCTTCGGCTACCGCTACACTGTCGTGCACGGTATTATACAAGATTCGCGCGCCTCGAACTTGAACTTTTTACTTTGCCGTCTGTGTTGCAACTTTTTACGAACTTATCAATAGTGGTTGATATTAATATTATTAACGGTTATATTATATGGCTATGATTTGCTGACAGTCTCGTAAAAAGCCGGCTTCAAAACAATTGAAACCGGCTTCATTTATCAAAACCTGCAAAAATAATCTGGAGGTCCGGATTGTACTCAAAAATTTTAACGCTCCGTTTTCCCAAAACAGGTGTATCAAAACCAACTGTCTGCCACCTGGCCAAAGACTACGGCCTGATATTCACCATCCTGAAGGCAACGGTGCTTCCCCGGAAAGAAGGTATAATGGTACTCGAGGTTTCCGGTCCTAAAAAAAATTTCAAAAACGGCATAACCTTTTTAAAAGAACAGGGAGTTCTGGTACAAAACGCTTCCCGGGAGGTAAACCGAAATGCAAAAAAATGTATCCACTGCGGTGCATGTACAGCGGTATGCCCCACAGGAGCCCTGGTGGTAAGTCACCCCGAACTGAGTATTGACTTTAATATAAAAAAATGCAGCGTATGCGAACTATGTGTTCCTGCCTGCCCAACGAGGGCAATGAAGGTTCATCCAACCTCTGAAACCTTTTTTTAAATGAAATCTTTAATTGCAGTTGCAGTAAGCGGTGGCGTTGATTCCCTGACAACAGCCTTTCTCCTCAAGGAGAAAGGGCATGAAGTCATTGGTATACATTTTATTACCGGTTTTGAAAAGGATGACGGCATCAAACCCGGCCTCGGGATTTCCGAAATTCAGAATAGCAGCCATTGCCGCAATATCGAAATGCTCTCCGAACAGCTTGACATACCCATTAAGATTTTCGACTGTCGTAAGGCTTTCAAGGAAAAAATCGTAAGCTATTTTAAAAAAACATACCTTGCCGGAAAAACTCCGAACCCCTGCCTCATCTGCAACCCGGAGATAAAATTCGGTACTGTTCTGGAATATGCAAAAAAAATAGGGGCAAAACGAATAGCAACCGGCCATTACATAAACACACAAACTGACGGTAAAGGGAGGCAGCAGTTACTTAGAGGAGATGACTCTTACAAAGATCAGTCATATTTTCTTGCATTCCTCTCCCAGAGTCAACTGGCTTATGCCTGTTTTCCCCTTGGCGGCATGAAAAAATCAGATGTAAAAAAAATTGCTGCAAAAAACGGGCTGAAACCCACATCGAAAAAGGAAAGTCAGGATGTGTGTTTTATTCATGAGAAAGGTTATGCCGGTTTTTTAAAAGACCAGGGAATCCCTTCATCCCCCGGTCCCATTATGGAAAAAAACGGTAAAGTAATTGGAGAGCACAAAGGACTGCATCTTTTTACAATTGGCCAGCGACGCGGGATCAACTGTCCTGCCCCCAATCCATATCATGTATTGCGACTTGATATAAAAAACAACAGGCTTATTGTCGGGGCAAAACAAGACCTGCTTTCTTCGACATGCACTGTAGAAAAAACAAACTGGATAATACAAAAACCATCCTTCCCTGTTCATGCTCAGGTAAAAATAAGATATCAGCACGATCCGACTCCTGCTACGCTTGTACCTCTTTCCGGCCAGAGAATAGAAATTCATTTCAAAAAACCCCAGCTTTCAATAACACCCGGCCAGGGAGCTGTTTTTTATAGAAACAAGGAAGTTCTTGGCGGAGGCTGGATAATAGATAACAAATTATGAAAAACTACAAAATCGTAACCCTCGGATGTAAGGTTAACCATTTTGAATCAGAGGCGATAGACCAATATCTGAAAAATGCAGAGTGGCATGATGCGGAACCGGAAGGAAA
The DNA here is from genome assembly GCA_030145525.1 of Desulfobacterales bacterium. Classification (GTDB taxonomy): domain Bacteria; phylum Desulfobacterota; class Desulfobacteria; order Desulfobacterales; family SURF-7; genus JAQYVL01. Next base: position 6,600 of record JAQYVL010000020.1, on the reverse strand, counting down.
AGCCGATGTGGTAATCATTAATACATGTACGGTAACCCAAAAAGCCTCGATGCAGTCTCGCCAGACAATCCGCCAGGCGATCCGTTCCAATCCAAATGCTCGAATTATGGTTACGGGCTGTTATGCGCAAACCGGCACCAAAGAAATAAAAAAAATCAAGGGAGTTCATGATATTATAGGCTCTGCACTGAAACACCGAATCCCCCAGTCAATACTTTCATCTCCGGAGAGCAAACGACCGGATTCTCCCGTTATAATCGTTCCCGATATAAACCGGGAACAGCTTTTTAAACAGACCCCTGTCGGGATTTCGAGCAAAAGGACAAGACCTTTTTTAAAAATACAGGATGGGTGTAATGCTTTCTGTTCATACTGTGTTGTTCCTTATGCCAGAGGACGAAGCAGAAGCATGACTGCCGAAGATGTGTTGGAAAAGATCAAACTGCTTTCCGATTCAGGTTACAAGGAAACAGTTCTTACAGGCGTTCATCTTGGCTGTTATGGAAAAGATTTTTCATCCGGAATCAAAAGTCTTTATAGCCTTTTAAAACGCATTGAAGAATCCGGTACAATTAACCGGGTGAGATTGAGTTCAATTGAACCGCATGAGTTGACAACCGAAATAATAGACCTTGTCGCTTCATCCTCCATACTCTGTCATCATTTTCATATTCCGCTTCAGAGCGGAGATGATCAAATTCTTGAAATGATGAACCGTCCATATAAAGCAGAGCGTTTCAGAGAGCTTGTTCTTCAAATCCGGAAATCTATTCCAAAGGCGGCTATCGGTGTCGATGTTCTGATCGGTTTCCCGGGAGAATCTGAAGAAGCATTTGATTCCACATATGAACTGATAAAGGAGCTTCCGGTCACATACCTGCATGTCTTCCCTTTTTCACCCAGGAAAGAGACACCGGCTTTTCGTTACCCAAATCAGGTGAATAATGCTGTTGTCAAAAAAAGATGCAAGAAAATGCGAGAACTTGGGAAGCTGAAAAAAAAGAAATTTCTACAGCAGTCTGTCGGTAAAACAACTGAAATTCTCATTGAAGAAAAGCCGGATAAAAAGTCAGGTCTGTTAAAGGGTATATCAGACAACTACATTATCGTTTTGCTGGATGGTTCCCGGTATCTTAAAAATACTATTGTTAAAGTGCGTATCGACAAAGTATTTGATGACAACTCCGTTATGGGTATTCTTCACTGATTTCATACCCCACATAATTATCGTAGTATACTAGAGCTTGGGCAGATATCGATCATTTTCAAACTGACTCACATGAGTCCGGTACTTGTCCCATTCAATTTTTTTATTTTCGATAAACTTATTATGTATATGATCGCCCAGCACCTTTTTTAACAGTTTGCTCTTCTCGGTAAGAAGGATAGCTGCATATAAATTATCCGGCAGATCCATAATTCCACGTGCTCGTCTCTCCTCCGGTTTCATCTCAAAAATATCTTCTTCGATGGGATCAGGAATTTCATATTTTTTTTCAATTCCTTCCATACCTGCTCCCAGCATGGCTGCAAACGCAAGATAAGGATTGCATGCCGGGTCCGGTGATCTGAATTCAATCCGTGTTGCACTTTCTTTACCCGGTTTGTACATCGGCACACGAACCATAGCTGAACGATTTCTCCTTGCCCATGAAACATAGACAGGTGCTTCATATCCGGGGACCAGTCGTTTGTAGGAGTTAACCCACTGATTTGTAATAGCCGCTATTTCAGGGGCATGGCGCATCAAACCGGCAATATAATGCTTGGCTGTATCGGACAGATGGTTTGCATCTTTCGGGTCGTAAAATGCATTTCGCTTCCCTTTGAAAAGAGATTGATGGACATGCATTCCGTTGCCGTTTTCACCGGCTACCGGTTTTGGCATAAAGGTGGCGTAAACTCCGTTTTGCCGGGCAATCTCCTTTACAACCAGACGGTAAGTCATGGTTTTATCAGCCATTCGAAGGGCCTCATCGTACCGCAAGTCGATTTCGTGTTGACTGGGAGCGACTTCGTGATGGCTGTACTCCACCTGGATTCCCATTGCCTGAAGAGCAAAAATCGTCTCACGCCTTAAGTTGCTGCCCATATCAACCGGTCTGGAGTCAAAATATCCCCCCTTATCCAGAAACTCCGGCTTTGTATCATCTTTAAAATAAAAATATTCCAGTTCAGGCCCAACATAGAAGGTGTAACCTTTAGCAAGAACTTTTTTTAACAGACGTTTTAATACAAATCTCGGATCACCCTTATAGGGCGTTCCATCCGGATTCAATATATCACAGAAAACGCGCGCCACCGGCTGATCTCCGCTTCGCCATGGAACCAGTTGAAAAGTGGTTGGGTCCGGTTTTGCAATCATATCGCTCTCTTCAATTCTAGCGAAACCTTCAATGGAAGAACCGTCAAACCCCATTCCTTCTGTTAACCCCTCGTATAGCTCGGATGGGGTTACCGCAAAACTTTTCAAAAATCCCAAAACATCCGAAAACCAGAATTGAATAAAACTGACGTTGTTTTCTTTTACGTATCCTATTACATCTTCCACATCTCTACATATAATGGACATATTGAAATCCTTTCAGATAAAAAACCATTCATTTTCATATAAATTCCGAACTAGAAATGACGGCTTCGTAAAAAGTCATCAGAAATAACTTGAGCTGTCCCAGCAATGGGTACATAGTTTTTCTTTCGGCAGGCTGACCGCCTCAATCATATCATCCATTCGCTGGTAAACCAGAGAGGTGAGCCGCAGTTTTTTCCGGATGTTTTCAATCATCATAAGATTTTTTTCTGAACCGCTTTCCGCGTATAAATCCAGATTTTGATCTTCCCTCCCCTCAATCTCCTGAATCGCCTTCCGGCCGGCAAGATCCAGTGTGGATCTGGAAGTGGAAAAATTCAAAAACTCACAAGGATATATCAGTGTGGGGCATGCCGGACGCATATGGACTTCTCTGGCCCCATAATCGAACAGGATCTGGACATTTTCCTTCAGCTGGGTTCCTCGAACAATGGAATCTTCACAGAAAAGGATCCGTTTCCCATCGATAAGCGACCGTATGGGAATCAGCTTCATGCGAGCGACCAAATCCCGAACCTGCTGGCTCTGGGGCATAAAGCTTCTTGGCCATGTTGGTGTGTATTTAACAAATGCCCTCTGGTATGGTATTCCTTTTTCATTTGCATAACCGAGTGCATGCCCGATTCCGGAATCAGGAATCCCGGAAACAAAATCAATACTCACAGAATCATTCAAAGCCAGTACACGGCCGCATCTGTATCTGACTTCTTCGACACTGATCCCTTCATAGGAGGAGGCAGGATATCCATAATAAATCCATAAAAAGGTGCAAATCTGCATCTTATCACCTGCCGGCTTTTTCTGCTCATATCCATCAGATCTCAACCTGATAATTTCACCGGGCCCCAGGTCTTTTTCCATATCAAAACCCAGATTCGGAAAGGCACACGCTTCGGAAGATACCGCGAATCCGCCTTCTTTCTTACCGAGCAAAAGCGGAGTTCTTCCCAGCTTATCCCTTGCTGCATAAAGCCCTTCCTCTGTAAGCAGCAGCATTGAGCAGGAACCCTCAATTGATTCCTGTGCACTCTGAATCCCGTCAACAAAAGTCGCTTCCTTGCAAATAAGCATAGCCACCAGCTCTGTCGGGTTGATGCCGGGGCCGCTCAATTCTGAAAAATGCTGTCGACTCACAAAGGCTTTCTTCGCGAGTGACTCCATATTCTTTATCTTTCCAACGGTTGCGATTGCAAACTGCCCTAAATGAGAACTGATGACCATGGGTTGCGAATCGGTATCACTAATGACACCTATGCCTTGATTGCCTTTGAACCTTGGCAGATCATCTTCAAATTTATTCCGGAAATAAGCGTTCTCAATATTATGAATCGATCGCTCAAAGCCGTCAACGCCCTTTACCGCCATGCCACCGCGACGGGTCCCCAGGTGTGACAGGTAATCGGTACCGTAAAACAGATCATTTACACAATCTTCTGCGGAAACACATCCAAATACTCCACCCATTGATCCTCCCTCCTCCTGCTATTTCAGTCCTTCGTGATAATCCTGTAACGATCGAACCGATGCTTCTCCCTCCCGCCGTTTGGTAATTCCTCTTGCGGCTGCTACGGCGGCTGCGGTTGTGGTGATATATGGTATTTTATATTTAATTGCTGTTTTTCGAATATATGAATCATCCTCCTGACTGGCTTTGCCGCTGGGAGTATTTATAACAAGCTGAATCTCTCCGTTTTTAATTGTATCCACGATATCCGGACGACCGTGGCCGATTTTAGAGATATGCTCTGATGTTATTTTATGATCGGCCAGAAATTTTTGCGTTCCTTTTGTTGCCATAATTTTGAACCCTAAATCCTGAAACAATCGTGCCGTCTCAGTTGCACCTGGTTTGTCGACATCAGCAATGGTGATCAGAACTCTTCCCTCTAATGGAAGCGGTACCTGGGTCGCTTCCTGAGCCTTATAAAAAGCCAGACCGAAAGAATCCGCCAGACCCAGAACTTCACCGGTGGATCTCATCTCAGGCCCCAGTACCGGATCCACTTCCGGAAACATATTGAAGGGAAAAACCGACTCTTTGACTCCAAAATATTTTGGAGACCTGGATTCGATCTTAATGTCGGACAATTTTTTGCCAAGTATCATCTGAGTTGCTATACGGGCCATTGAAATGTTGCAGACTTTTGAAACCAGGGGTACCGTTCTTGACGCACGAGGATTCGCCTCCAAAATATAAACAGTATCATTTGCAATGGCATATTGAATGTTCATCAAACCTACAACATTGAGAGTCACTGCAATCTTTCGGGTATACTCACAGATGGTCTCAATGTGTTTTTGAGGTATGCTAACGGGTGGTATCACACAGGCTGAATCTCCGGAATGCACACCGGCCAGCTCTATATGCTCCATAACAGCCGGAACAAAAGCATCATTACCGTCTGCAATCGCATCCGCTTCAGCTTCAATGGCGTTTTCCAGAAACTTATCAATCAAAATCGGCCGTTCCGGAGAAACCGCTACTGCCGCAGTCATATAGTATTTGAGCATCTCCTCATCCTGTACCACCTCCATGGCACGTCCCCCTAATACGAATGAAGGCCTAACCATCAGCGGATAGCCGATTTTCCGAGCGATTTCAATTGCCTCCTCCGTTGTGCTTGCGACTCCTGATTCCGGCTGAGGAATTCCCAACTCCCCAATAATCTCGCGGAAGCGATCTCGATCCTCAGCCAGGTCAATGGTTTTCGGTGAAGTACCAAGAATGTTGGCCCCGGCCTGGGCGAGTTCATTGGCTATATTCAGCGGAGTCTGCCCGCCGAATTGTACAATGATTCCTTCCGGCTTTTCGTTGGCGTAGATACTCATCACATCCTCAACAGTCAGCGGCTCAAAATACAGCTTATCTGATGTATCATAATCCGTTGATACGGTCTCCGGATTACAATTCACCATAATAGATTCAAAACCGGCCTCCCGTATAGCAAAGGCCGCATGGACGCAGCAGTAGTCGAATTCAATCCCCTGCCCGATCCGGTTTGGGCCGCCTCCGAGTACCATAATTTTTTTCCGATCGCTTGTTTTTACCTGATTCGGCGCATTGTACGTGGAATAATAATAAGCTGCATTCTCGACACCGCTGACCTGAACCGGCTCCCATGCCTGAACAAGACCTATAGCCTTTCGTTTCTCTCTAATTTCGTTTTCGGAAATCTTGAGAAGCTGTGCCAGATATTTATCGGCAAAACCGTCCTTTTTGGCCTTTACCAAAAGATCATCCGGCAGCATTTTGTTCCGGCAGGTTAATATTTTTTCCTCCAGCTCAACCAGTTCCTTCATCTGCTCGATAAACCAGGGTTTGATATGGGTTAACTCATACAGGGTCTGGACCTCAGCACCTTTCCGCAGGGCTTCATACATAATAAACTGACGTTCGCTGGATGCCGTACCAAGCAGATTCATCAGCTGCTTCAAAGATTTCTGATTAAAGTCCTTGGCAAAACCAAAACCATACCGATTGTTTTCAAGAGATCGGATGGCCTTTTGAGCTGCCTCTTTATAAGTTTTTCCGATGCTCATTACTTCACCAACAGCTCGCATCTGAGTTCCCAGAACATCTTCAACGCCTTCAAATTTTTCAAATGCCCACCTTGCGAACTTTACAACCACGTAATCACCGGAAGGAGTATATTTTTCAAGTGTCCCGTCTCGCCAATACGGAATTTCATCCATTGTCAGCCCTCCGGCAAGAAGCGAGGAAACAAGAGCGATGGGAAATCCGGTCGCCTTGGAAGCCAGTGCTGATGATCGAGAAGTGCGTGGATTAATTTCAATCACCACTACCCGGCCGCTTTCGGGGTCGTGAGCAAACTGAACATTGGTTCCGCCGATCACCTCAATTGCTTCAACAATCGCATACGAATACTCCTGTAAACGCTGCTGCAGCTCGGGTGAAATTGTGAGCATGGGTGCCGTGCAGTATGAGTCTCCCGTATGGACACCCATAGCATCCACATTTTCGATAAAGCATACTGTAATCATCTGATTTT
>JAQYVL010000019.1 GCA_030145525.1 Desulfobacterales bacterium | reverse complement strand
AAAGACAGCCAGCTTGAGAGAGCTCTCTGGGGAACACTCGTTATAGATGAAAATACTTTGTCGACGAACATACCGGGCGTCTTTGCCGGAGGGGATTTTACAACAGGACCCACATTTGTGATACGGGCCATATCTTCCGGACGCAGGGCTGCCATTGCAATCGACAGGCATCTTAGGGGGATAAAGGGGAGAGTCGAGATCAAGGATGAAAAATCCCCGTTACAGGATGAATCAGGACTCGCACTCGATGCGGAAGAAACAGCCGATGATATTCCGAGAGTTACTGTTGCAATAGAAGACCCTGAAGAAAGAATCAAAGATTTCCGTGAAGTCGAAAAAGGATTCAGTGAAGCGGAGGCCCGGAAAGAATCGGTCAGGTGCCTTCGATGTGATCTGGAGAAGGAGAGGAGATAAATATGATCAGATCGATTACACAACAAAAACCACTGGAAGAGATCGACGAGCTTTTAAAAGGTCTCGGGCGGGTTTTTCTTATCGGCTGCGGAACATGCACAACCCTCACACATACAGGCGGCGAACCTGAACTGTCTACAATGAGGGAAAACCTAACAGGTGTAGGAAAACTTGTTACAGGGCAGGTCGTGGTTCCGGTGGCATGCGACAACCTCACAGGTGAAATAATTAAAGATTACGGCGGTCAGATCGATCAGGCAAATGTGCTCCTGGTAATGTCCTGTGCTTTTGGTGTCCAGACAATAGCTTCCCAGCTTAAAAAAATGGTAGTACCTGCGCTAAACACCATGTTCATCGGGAAAGAGACCGGTATGGGGCGATTTAACGAAATATGCACTCAGTGCGGGACCTGTATTATAGGTGAAACCGGAGGGATCTGCCCTGTAACCTCGTGTCACAAGGGTCTTGTTAATGGTCCGTGCGGGGGGACTGATAAGGGAAAGTGTGAAATTGACTCAAACAGGGACTGTGCATGGACACTGATATATAACAGGATGAAAGAGTTGGGACGGCTTGACTCCATCAAAAAATTTCAAAAACCGAGGAATCACCATGGAGAGCCGATGCCCGGAAGAGTTGATTTGACGGAAAAAACACAGGAAGCGACCGCAAAGTGAAAGGATGCAGCTTATGGTTTCCTCATTCAAAAAAGCACTCGATTCAGGAAAATTTATTGTAACATGCGAGGTTGCCCCGCCAAAGGGAACAAATCTTGAGAAGACGATCCATCACATAGAAATGTTAAAGGATAAGGTTGATGCGATGAATCTGACTGACCATCAAAGTTCGGTGATGCGATTTCCCTCTCTTGGCGCTGCGCTCCTTGTAAAGGAACTAGGCGGCGAGCCTATACTTCAGATGACATGCAGGGACAGAAATCGTCTGGCGCTGCAGGCGGATTTGCTTTTTGCCTCAAGCCGCGGAATTAGGAATGTGCTTTGCCTTACAGGAGATTCAGTCATTCTTGGTGATCACAAACAGGCAAAGAGCGTATTTGATCTTGATTCGAGCCAGCTTGTCGCAACAATAAGAACTATGGAAAAGGGCAAAGACCTTGGAGGAAGCGATCTTGACGGGGGAGTGTCTTTCTGTGCCGGGGCTATTGTTACACCGGGGGCTGATCCTCTGGAACCCCAGCTGATTAAATTCGAAAAAAAGATTGAAGCCGGAGCTGAATTTATCCAAACCCAGGCGGTGTATGATCTGGATAAATTGAAAAATTTTATGGAATATGCCGGACAGTTTCCGGCAAAAATTCTGGCGGGCATTATTTTACTTACTTCTGCACCCATGGCAAGATTCATGAACAAAAACATTGCGGGAGTGAATGTACCTCAATACCTTATTGATGAAATGGCCTCTGCCCCCAAAGGAGGCGCGCTGAAAAAGGGGATAGAGATCGCCGGCCGTATGATCAAGAAGATTCACGATGAAAAGATATGTGACGGCGTTCATATCATGGCGATTGGCAAGGAGGAACTCGTACCGGGTATCATGGCAGAAGCTGGGTTGGTTTGAGAATATATTCAGTTAGTTAAGTTGTATCACAGCCTTACTTGGCGATGCAGTCGCATGATTTGAGACCCTTCATTTTCTCATTTATTTACTGCTCAGAAAACCAATAATACCATGCCCGTTTCGATAGGCAGTCCTCGGAAACCTGTCGTGATATTTCGTTTTTAGATCCCGTTTTTTATAAAAGGTTGATTTTTTTATTGACTTAAGGTCAAACCTGCCGTAAAGACCTACGAATAAAGGTTTTATAATTGTTAAATCTCTTAAAAGGGGGAACCACTATGACAAAAGCAGAATTGGTAGAGAAAATGGCAAAGGATGCCGGAATTTCAAAAGTTGCAGCAACAGCAGCCCTTAACTCATTTACAGAGGGCGTCACCAAGGCACTCAAGAAAAAAGATGGTAAGGTAACGCTGGTAGGCTTCGGAACTTTTTCAAAAGTCCGCAGGAAAGCCAGAAAAGGAAGAAATCCGCAGACGGGTGAGACCATTAAAATTAAAGCCAGTAATGCTGTAAAATTCAAAGCAGGGAAAAAACTGAAAGACGCAATATAGATATTTTTTATATGAAGCGGTTTATTTAAACCCCCCTGCTTTGCAGGGGGATAGCCCCGCTCATATGATCTGGATTCCCAGGCTGTTTGTTTTAATTATTTTTTTTACTCCTCACAGTTTCCTCAAGGGTTGCAAGAGAACTGTACGCGGGATAAAAGCCGAGTATCTCTTTTGCTTTCAATGAGCTTGCAATAAAAGAATATCTGGCATAATCCAGGTAGCCGCTGTTTACCTCAATTCCCGGGAAACGCAGTTTCCATAATGCTTCCAGAAGAGGATATAGAATCCAGGAAGGGAGAGGTATTATCCTTGTACCTGTAATTCTGCTGATCTCTTCTGTTGTCAGAGTGCCGTCCCCCACAATATTAAAAGCCCCCGGTATTTTTTTTTCGATTGCTGTCAGACAGGATTTTACAAAATCATCTTCATGCAGGAACTGAACTTTTGAATTATATCCGAGAATGCCAACTGTGAAAGGCCTGAAAAGCATCCTTGAAACATAGTTGTTGACATTCGGCCCGAAAACAGTACAGGGGCGAAGAGTCGTTACTGCCATCTCAGGATTTTCGGCAGCAAAATTCTGGATAAGATTATCCACCAGACATTTATTGAACCCATACGGGTAGGATTTGTTTCCGCGAAGCGGGTGATCCTCTAAAATTTCGTCGGGGTTGTCCCGATGAGCTCCATAGGCAAGGGTGCTGCTTATTGCAATAAAATGTTCTGTACCGGCAGATCGTGCTTTATTCAGAATATTTTGTGTTCCATTATAGTCGATGTCATGCATTTTTTTTAAATCATGGATAGGTTTTACAACAAAGGCGAGATGAAAAACAGTATCAATACTGTGATCCGCAAGTATTTTTCCCATCTTCGGATCACGTATATCCAATTTGTAAAACTTTATTTTTTCTCCCTCAATGGAAGGTGGAACAATGTCGAGACCAACAATTGAGCCGATCTCTTCTTTCTTGTTTAGCTCCTTTACAAGCCTCATCCCGAGATAGCCCGAGACACCTGTGATGCAAACATTTGTCATGAACAATCTCCTGGATTTTTTTGTTTGGCTTTTTTATGAAACATCAACAAGTTTTGAAATTCTGTTTATAGCTTCTTCAATATTCTCTGTTTTTTCCATTTTCATTTCGATGGCTTCCTGCGGGCATGCATCCACACACCTGCCGCATCCTCTGCACCCGCTGCCGATGACAGCATGGTCCTCCTCAATACTTATTGCATTTACAAAGCAGATGTCTCCGGTACACGTACCGCAGCCAACACATTTTTCAGTAACGGTTACGGATATTCCGGGCATTCGCTGAACTTTTGAGCCAATGCTGGGGGATATGACAGGAAGAACCTTCCACAGGCAGCAGCAGGGGCAGCAGTTGCAGATTGTAAGCAATTTTTCTCCCGGTCCGACGTTGAGCCAGACTTTATCAAGCTTGTTTCTTCCGATAAGATGAACCAGCCCGGCGTCCCGGCATCTGGCAGCATGTTCAAGCGTCTCTTCTCTATTTGCCGCCCTGCCGAATTTCGGATTTATTCCCTTTGCGGCTTCCCCAAGGAAAATGCACCCGAGGCTAATGGGATAGTCAGCGCAGTCTGTCGAATCCCTGCAGATACAGGAATCCATGATAAAGTGAAAATTCGCTTTTCGGATAAAGTGTTCGAGGACATCTGCCGGTACAACCATATTGTCCTTTTGTTCAATTGCGCGATTTACGGATATGGATCTGGTTTTTGGAAGAAAGATAATATCGTCGTTTTCAAAAAGAGCATATTCAATGATCCGGCCTATGCCGGGTACATTAGAAAGCCTCGACCAGAAAAATCTTTGTGAAAAAGTTTTGTTTATCAGTTTTTTTACCCAATAGGGGCTGGCCATATTTGCCTCCGGATTCGAATGGTTAAGAAATGGTCAGTAAAAATATCTATCTCAATCAATGTAAAATGCAAGCCTTACGATCCATTTTCAGGTTTGCGAATTAGTTCCCGGGATTTTTTTATTATTCTTCCAGGAAGTTTATAGATCCTCAACAGCGTGTCAGCCATCGGTTTTGACATGGTGCCATCGGTAGCCAGCCTGATTTTGGGGTCTTCAATGTCACCATACGCCTTGAAAGCAATTACAAGCAGCTCTT
>JAQYVL010000018.1 GCA_030145525.1 Desulfobacterales bacterium | reverse complement strand
GTTATGCCGGAAATATAATGCCAGGGCATCGCGATCAATTACAGGTGTAAAATCCGGATGCGCCTTGATCGCTTTCAGTTCTGAACCAAAAACAAGCCCCTTATTGATCCGTGCATAGTAAAGCGGTTTGATTCCGATCCTGTCCCGGCACAGAATCAGCTCCTTTTCCTTTCTGTCAAAAAGTGCAAAGGCAAACATTCCGATAAAACGATTTACTGCGGGTTCAAGACCCCACTCCTCAATAGCAGCCAGTATTACCTCGGTATCGGAATAGCCGCGCCAGGGGATATGATTTTTTTCAAGCTCCTTGCGTAATTCATGAAAATTATAAACCTCTCCATTGTAGGAAATAACATAGCGCCCTGAATGCGATATCATGGGCTGGCGGCCTTCTTTGGAGAGATCAATAATGGACAGCCTTCGATGACACAACCCAATGCCATCCTTTTCATCAAACCAGATCCCCTCATCATTGGGCCCCCTGTGAGTCAGGGTGTCACAAATCCGTTTCAGAGAAGTTTGCCATTGTTCGGCTGAAGATGAAAAATGGATAAGACCGGCAATTCCGCACATAATATTATCTTTGAATCATTTCATAAAGAGGTGAAGTCTGACGAAACGAATAATATGTTTGAGCATGGAAAAATGAACCAGCGGGAAGTAGGTGAACAAAGACATAAGACCCTTTTGATAAAGCTTCCGGTAGGTATCCAGCTCCCCTTTTTCCATATTCCACAAATTGGCACTTAATCCTTTATCTCCATAGGGGGCCTTGTAGGAATATGCCAGCGGCAAATCCAGATACCAAACGCGGAATCCGCTTAATATGGTTTCAAGCCATAAAAGATAGTCTTCCGAGTGTCTTTTGTTTTCATTAAATCGAAAAGAAAGGTCCTGTTTCAACATGACCGAGCGGGTCAACAGAATATTGGATAAAAAGAGCTTTACGGGGCTTACCGGATATGCACGCAATTTCCGAGATAGTGTATTGCCGGAAGTTTTTCCAGATATTCTTTCACATCGATGACCGGTTAACGCGACATCCGGGTGGCGGATCATCCAGTTGTGTTGAATCTCGATTTTACGTGGATGCCATGAATCATCAGCATCAAGGAATGCCAAATAATCACCTATAGCAGATTCCCAGGCAGTATTGCGAGCCCTGGAAGGACCGTAATTCTTATCCAGATCGATTACCTTGATAATATCCCCATGCCGATGCTGCAATTCATAAAGTATATCGGCTGTAGATCCATGGCTTCCGTCATTTACAAGAATGATTTCAAGCGGCATGCAGGTCTGCTCCATAACAGAATCTACCGCTCTTTTAATTGTATCCCGACAATTAAAGCATGGAATAACTACACTGACGGAAACTTTATTGTTCACTAATATTCCTGACTGATTGACATTTTCAAACGATCACTGATCCGGGAAAAGCCTTCCCGGTAATCCGGCAGCTTTGTAAGTTTTTTCACCGAAAATGCGCCAGCTTATTTCATACAAAAATCTGCGGGCAGCACGAGGACCGCGTTTCCGGCCGAAGATACAAACTCCGAAGGTTACAAGAAAGATCTTAAACAAAATATGAAAAAAAGAGAATCTATGCTTTTTGAGAGCTTGATCAAAAGAAACGTGATAACGGGTAAAACTTTCTCCTTTCTTTTGTCGGCTGAACTTAATTGCGGATTCAAGTATTTCTTTCATGCGGATATCATAAGTATGCTCCTGAATTGTTCGCTTAAAACCGGAACATGCAATTGTATCTCTTTTATCATAATTCTTCAGATAAAAATTTATTTTATCAGCTAATTGCCGATCTCCAGAAAAGGATTCAATATCTCTTCCGATGTTATAAAAATGCTTAAGGCCGGGAGAATATTCTGTTAGTAAAAACCCTCCCGCACCAGGCACTTCAAAGGTTCGCGCTTTGATCTGATTTTCCCCTTTTGAATTGGCAAAGTTCAAACTGATAATCGATTCATTCATGATCCTGTTTATTTTTTCATGGGAAACCGGACCTTCCGGCCATCCATAACCGAAACAGAAAACTTGAATACCACGCCTTTTTAACTTTTCGATTTTTCTCTTTCGGTTTCCATGTGCAGCACCAATAAAAGAAACCGGATAGCTGCATTCAGCAGCAGGAAGTGGTTCAATCATCATATGAGAATTGGCAGCCCATTGGGTTAATAATACCGTATCGATACCATCCTTTTTATAAAAGGGTAAAACTTCCGGATATGTTGTTGTCATGAAATCATAATATCTGCCTATGAACCGGGAAACTTCACGATATTTCCAGGAATCATCTGTGGTCCAGCAAATTGTAATCACATTTTCGAATGCTTTTATAATCTGAAGTGTTTCAATCCAAATTTCATAATGTAATTGAACGGCAAACATCACATCCGGGGTCTCTTTCTCAACAATTTCAATTAAGGCCTTGTTCAATTCGGCAAAATCCGAATATTGTATCCTGTCCCAGGATTCAAAATGGACAACATCATGACCTAGGCGCTCCAAGGCGGGGATGAAGGAAGCATATTCAGGACTTATCTCTCTTAAAGGGTCTCCATAAGAGTATTTACCAAAAACACAAAGAATTTTCATTAATTGATCTTCTTTCGAGGAAAAGAAAATTATGCGTCGCTTTTATATTTTTTCTGCCGTTGCAAATCTCCTCAATCTCTTTTTTTAAAACATGCCGGGGAATAGGATTTGCAGTCCAGGCTTCGTAACCGTTATCCCAAAATAACTGGAACGTTGACATCAAATTCGGATTCATCCGAACCCCTTCCGGCTGATGTTCTGTTGTTTCTATTTCAACCATCCAGATAGGCTTTGGTTCCATGGCCATGAACTGGCGGGCTCCTTCCAGCATGGATTTTTCGGTACCCTCAATATCGACCAGAACAAAACATCTTTTACCTTCAAATCTTTTCCCGAGAACAATATCCAGCGTCGAGACCGGCACCATATTTCTGTATTGTTCGGATATCCCCGCCCAACCTTTTAACAAGGAAGCGCCAGTTCCTCCCCCATAAATATTCACAATTCCGGCTCGATTGCTCAGAGCTATCGGAAAAATTTCAACCAT
>JAQYVL010000017.1 GCA_030145525.1 Desulfobacterales bacterium | reverse complement strand
TTGGATTTGGCAATCTGAGGATCCAGTTGCTTTTTACCTTTAAAGCCGACCAGAAGGAAATCAGGGCCCAAAGCCCCGCGTGGATCGGTTGTTACCAGCATACTGTTTGGAAACACCCTTGAAAAGGTACGCCCCACCAGTGAAAAGGTCGGCCAGTCCATCTGATAGGAGTGAATCCACTGAACATATATACCGTCTTCTTTCAGTCTGTTTTTGGCCAGATTCATGAATTCATGGGTAAACAAAGTGGCAAGACCTGCCATCCAGGGGTTGGAGGGCTCGGAAATAATCACATCATATTTTTTTTTCGTTAATTCAAGATGGGCACGACCGTCCTGGATGATAAGCTCTGTCCTTGGATCTCTGAGAACGTTGTTGTTCCACGGTATGAAAAAATCACTTCCGGCAACGACCTGTCTGTTTATTTCAACACCGTCAAGGCGCTTTACGGAAGGGTAGAGAAGAACTTCTCCGGCGGTTATCCCGCTTGCAAGTCCAAGTACCAGAACGCTTTCAGGTTTTTCATGATACAGCATTGCGAAATGAGCCAGAAGGGTCTGGGTAAACATGTCTTTTCGGCCGCTGGACGCATCGGCCTTTCCTGAATTTAGCAGGCTGTAGGTGATTTCGCCGATTACATCCGGCCTTGATTTCAGTACTGTTGTGAATCCTCCGATACCGTCACCAAAATATACTAGTTCATATGCTTCTGTCCGGGAAAAGATTTCCGTCCCGTTCAAAAGGGCCTCCATCCAGCCGGTTTTTCTTTTCCCGATTTCATCAAACCGATGGTATTTCCCTTTTGAAAGCATTTTCCGGTCCCAGTGGGGATAGTACATTATCAGGATGAGCCCGGCAAGAACGGCAGTCATTAGTGGTGACCATTTCATTACAGATGATTTTGTTTTTAATATTATATGAAAACAGATGAAAAAGGGTGTCAGAAGCTGAACGGCAACCACCAGGCCGATCGCGTGTTCCTTGCCTAAAAAAGGGATCAGAAGAAATCCGGCACAAAAAGAACCGAGAACTGCACCGACGGCATTGATCGAATATGCGAAACCGATTGAATGTCCTGTTTTTTCAAGGGATCTCGTGCAGATTTTTCCAACCAGCGGGAATGTCGCTCCCAGGCAGAACGTTGGAATGAACATAAAAACAAAAAGGCTGGAGGCTTTCAGAAATTGAAGAAAGGCAAAATCGTCTTTAAAATGTAAAATCAGTTTTGCGAAGAAAATTTGACTGTTTCCCATGATCTGGCTGAAGAAAAGAGCGGAAAGGGCCGCAGTGAGCTGGGTGACGATCAGAAGAAACAGCGTGTTTTTGACTCTGTCCGCAAGCCAGCCAAAAAAAATGCTTCCGACCGCCAGACAGGTGATAAACGTTACCAGTACGATAGTAAATGAATAGGTTGTGGGGCCGACAATCAGTCCCAGAAGTTTTATCCATATGACCTCATAGGCCATTGCGCAGAAGCCGGAAACAGCAAAAATGATAAGGGAATACATTTTCTGCTTCTCGATGGGGATCAGGGGGTTTTCAAAACTGCTGATTTCAGAATCCGGAGCCGAAATGGTTTTGCTGTCTGTATCAAAAAATCGGTTTTTTGAGCTGCCTCTGCTGACTGCAATGCATATCAGACCGATAATCGTATTCAAGGTGATGGCAAATCCCAGTGTTCCCCATATGCCGAGGATGCCCAACATCCAGAATCCGCAAAGCAGGGAGCCGGTGGCTGCCCCGATAGTGTTCAGTCCGTAAAGACGTCCCACATGGGTTCCGACTTTTGAGATACTGGTAACGAAAAACCGGCTCAGAACCGGAAGGGTTGCCCCCATGCATATAACTGGAATTAAAAGAAGAATCGCGCATCCGAACAATGTTAAGAGGTTGTATCCGAAAAAATAGGCAAAAAGGTGGTTATACAGATAAGCATATAAAGGCCTGAAGGCGATCAGCAACAGGGGAAGCACAAGACCATATATGCCGATGGCAATTTCAAGAATGCCGTATATCCTTACAAGGGTCAGCGGGTTTTTAACTCTGTCGATGGTTTTCCCGGCCAGATAGCTTCCAAGCCCGAGACCTCCCATAAAAACGGTTAATACGATGCTTACCGCAAAAGGAGCGCTTCCGATAATTTTTACAATCATTCTTGTCCAGAGGATTTCATAGGTCAGGCCTGTAAGACCGGAAACAAAGAAACAGGAAAGAATCAATAAAAAAAATAAAAAGGACGAGCGATCTGCGGTTTTTTTGGAATTGTTTTTTCTTTTTACAGTTATGGTTCCTGCCATGTTTTCCTTTCGAGTTCGAGTCAGTGTAAAAACAGTCGATTTTAAGCCTTTACAAATAATCGAAAAATACTCGGATTGCAATGAGCAATTCTTAAATCTGATTCTGCAGGGAAGGATTCCATCTCCTGTATCATTATCTGTTTTGTTGTTCAAAGCCTTGGGCAATTGAGGAATTGAGGAATTGAGGAATTGAACGATTTCAATCAATTTTTTTATGGATCGATAATTTGATAGTTTCGTAAAAAGCTATCAATATATAAGTGTCGAAGTCTGAGAGAAACTCCCCGAGGCTTGAAGTAATTAGAGCCTCATGCTAAAGCGTCAAAAAAAACGGCCGCCATTAGGCGGCCGTTTTTGTGATTTGAGAATAATGATTTCCCGGAGAGTTACTTGAGAAGGTGCTGTTTGTCCTCCTCGTTCCGGATCAGTGGGAAAAGACCAAGAATCGGAAGCTCCCCGTTATTGATCGCGTCCAATTGGGCTTTCATGTCATTCAAAAAGGCTTCCGGGTCATATATTTCCGGTACTGTAATCACTGGCGCCTCTGATTCACTCAGTTGTTTTGAAATATCCTCCTGGGGTTCTACATGCTTTGTGACGATAATCGCACGGCTTAAGGGTCTTACAAAGTCGTTGAGCCTTGTTGATTTCATCTCCAGATCATTCATTTGTTTCAATTCGGCTAATGCAGCCCCCGGAAGGGTTTTTTCTTTGCCATCAGAATTTTGACTTTTTACGAGACTGTCAGATTTTGATAGTCAGTTTTTTTCAATGAAATCGAGAAAGAAGACCAATATGATAAATGAATGCTAAAAATTTAATAAAAATTATATTATTAATAAGAAAAATAAGAAAAAAATAAATTAATATATAGAAATTAAGTTGACAAAATTTATTACGTTATATATTCATTCGTATACATTGATTGTGCATTGAAAATTCCAGATAAAATCAAAGTGACATTAGTGCCGGTTTGCCGGACACAATTATGATTATGATAAGGAGGAAAAGATAATGGCACTTCGCACAGCAGAAGAGTACAAAAAAGGATTACAGGACGGACGAAAGGTTTTTATTCTCGGGAAACCGGTAGCGGATGTTACCGAGGACCCCTATATTAAAGTTGGTGTCGAAACCGCTGCCTTTGATTTTCTGATGGGACACCATCCGGATTACCGGGAAATAGCCGTAATGAAACATCCGGAAACCGGGGAACCTGTCAGCTCCTATTTTGAAATACCGGATTATCCGGAAGCCGTTGGAAAACGGCATGAACTCGTCAAGACGGCGTGTTATTTTGCGGAAGGTGCGCTGCCCTTTGTAAAGGATGTCGGGACCGATATTATCAATGGTTTGACTGCGGTAGCCAAAATCATGGGAAATAAAACTTATATCGATAGGATTCATACATATCGCTGGCATTGCGCTCAGAAAGACCTTTCCATGGCCGGACTGGTAACCGATGTAAAGGGTGACCGCAGCAAAGGGCCGGGTGAGCAGAAAACACCTGATTATTATCTGAGAGTTGTGGACGAGACAACGGATGAAATCGTGGTTTCCGGGGCCAAGGCGCATATCACGGCAGGGGCTTACGTGGACGAGTTCCTTGTGATCCCGACACGGAATATGAGCGAAGATGAGGCTGACTATGCCGTTGCGTTTGCCATACCTGCTAATTCAGAAGGGATTGTTCAGATTTGCCGGCCTAATTTCCGATATGAAGATAAATATCATTTTCCCACGCCGAATCCCAAACGGGGGCACGTGGAGTCTCTTGTGATTTTTGATCAGGTCCGTGTCCCCAAAGAAAGGGTGTTCATGCTGCGGGAGTGGGAATTCGCTCAATATGTTGCATATGCATTTTCAGCGTTTCACAGATACACGGCCGTCACCTACAAAATTCCGATTCTGGAATACATGACAGGCCTGGGACTGCTTGCAGCCGAGGCCAACGGGGTTCATAAGGTTTCGCATATCCGGGATAGGTTCATTGAAATGATTAAATACACGGAGACCACGAAAGCGCTGGCAAAGGCCGCATACGGCGAGCCGGAAGATTTTGGAGGCTCGGGGATGTATGTTGCCAACCGGTTGAACTCCAACATGGCTAAACTTCATTTTGCGTCAAACTTTCATGAATTTGTCCGTAGTATACAGGATATCGCCGGGGGGATTCTGGTCACCCAGCCGACCTATCAGGACTGGCAGCATGAAGAGTTGAAGCCCTATCTTGAAAAATATATGGGAGGTGCGGGAAATTTTACTGCAGAGGAGCGTCTGAAGCTCATGAGCATGCTGCATCATATTGTGGCCAGTGACTTTGCCGGGTGGCATGAAGTCTGTACGATTCATGCAGAAGGATCTTTTGCTGCCCAGAAAATGATGCTGTTAGCCGAAGCCCCCATGGAAATGTATAAAGAAAAAGCCAGAAGAGCTATAGGCCTTAACGTATAAAGGAGAGTTAAGATGTTCAGGACGGAAATATGTGATATTCTGGGGATTCGGTATCCGATCATTCTGGGAGGAATGCTCTGGATCGGGAAGGCGGATCTGGTTGCAGCAGTGTCCGATGCAGGGGGACTGGGGCTGCTTGGGGCAGGGGGGATGCCCATAGAGGAGATTGTCGAGGAGCTGAAAAAGGTAAAGAAAAAAACAGATAAGCCGTTTGGCGTAAATATACCCCTGGTGCGGCCGGATTCAGATGAGATGATTCAGGCCGCCCTTGATAACGGTGCAAGTGTGATCGCTACTTCATCGGGAAGCCCGAAGAAGTTTACACGCATGATCCAGGATCAGGGAGGAAAGGTTATCCATGTGGTTGCAAATGTAACCTTTGCAAAAAAAAGTGAAGATGCCGGTGTGGACATCATTGCGGCCGAAGGATATGAGGCCGGCGGGCACAACGGGCATGACGAAATCACTACCATGGCTCTTATACCACAGGTTTCATCTGCTGTTAAAATACCGGTTATTGCAGCAGGCGGCATTGCTGACGGAAGGGGTTTTGTTGCCGCTCTGGCGCTGGGAGCCAAAGGGGTTCAGATGGGAACGCGGTTTCTGATAACTCATGAAGCTTCAGCTCATGATAACTACAAAGCGGCCGTTATTAACCTTCCGGATAACGGTACCTGCATCACCGGTCGTTCAACCGTCGGGCCGACAAGGGCGGTCAAGAACAAGTTGACGGGCATGATCGTGGAGGCGGAACATAAGGGGGCCAAACCCGAAGAGCTGTTTGAAATGATCGGTGAAGGACGATCCGCAAAAGCCTGTGTCGAAGGTGACTGCGAAGAAGGCAGCCTTTACTGTGGTCAGATCGGCGGTCATATCAAAGAGCTGAAAAGCGCCGGAGAAGTAATTGTGGAAATGATCTCTGAAGCCGGCAGTATTGTCAAGTCTTTACAGAATCTGGTGTAAAAATTGAAAAACTCAATGACCTGGCGGCCTCCAGACGGTACGTCATTGAGTTTTGAGAGTGCTTTTATGGGTATTTTGCGCCTTACGGAGAAGCTGATTTTTCAATTTGCAGGTTTGCCTCCTTCCATGAAGACATGTGTCCTTCCAGATAAAGTATTTCCTGAAAGCCTACAATCCTGAAAGCGAGCTTTGCCAGTTTTGCCCGGGGCCCGTGTTCACAGTAAATAACAAGAGGTTCCTCGTCGGTGGAAGGTATTTTGGAGTGCCGGGTAAAGACAGCCCAGTATGGAATGTGAATGGCGCCAGGTATATGTCCTGTTTCATACTCATCGGATGATCTCACATCCACAACCGTGGGCGGGTTTCCTGAATTGATTTGATCGGTAAGCTCAACTTTTGAGATGATGGCTCTCTTGTCGGATGCGCAGCCGGTCGAAAAAAGTGAAGCTGCAAGTATAGCCGGCAAAATCAAAAACAATCGAACAGAAAAACACTGAAAAAGATATGTCATGTATCACTCCTTCTGAGGCTTCAAAAAGTTAACATCCATTAGGCAGCATACCGTAACCCTGTCTGAATGAAAAGATAAAAGCGATAACGATCTATCATATCTTAATTTGATTTTGCAATATTTAAGGACTGTGCACAAAACTCGGGGCTTTTTATGTTTTTTAAGAAACGACAGGATCACTGTGTCGTTTCCTGTGAAAGCGGTTTGACACCATAATGCAACTCCGCTATAGCTATTTCGTAATTTATCGGAAAAATAAGCGATGGGCTATACTTTGTTGAGGAGAAAAATTATGGGTTTGGGTCTTACTGCTGCAGTGATTGTAAAAATATTAATCTGTATAGCCATTCTCTCGTTTTTTATATTTATTTTTCGTCCAAGAGACAAAGGCGAACCTTATGATGATTATTTTTCTGCGCTGAATGAAGAGTTGAAGCGACATGGCCCGGGGCATCCGGTACTGGTGCTGGATCTGAATCGTTTGGATAAGAACATCCAGACGCTGAAGGATCATATCGGCGATGACAGGCGCTATCGGGTTGTGGCAAAATCGCTGCCGTCCGTAAATCTTATCCGCCGTATTTTTGAACAAACCGGAACCGGCAAGCTCATGGTATTTCACCAGCCGTTTATAAATCTTCTGGCCGAAAAACTGCCTCAGGCGCGTATGCTGCTGGGCAAGCCGATGCCGATCAATGCCGTATCTGTTTTTTATAAGCACCTGAAACCGGATTGCGCATTTGACCCTCAAAAGCAGCTGCAATGGCTGATCGACAGCCGGGACAGGCTGGAACAGTATCTGAAATTTGCTGAGCAAAACAGCACGCGATTACTGGTCAACATTGAAATCGATGTGGGGCTGCATCGCGGTGGAATAAAAAACACTCATGAATTGAATGAGTTACTTTTAATAATTAAAGAGAAACCTGAGCACCTCACGTTTACGGGTTTTATGGGCTACGATGCCCATATCGCGAAAGCCCCGCCAGTATTATCTTCACAAAAATCGGCTTTGAAAAACGTTTTGGATATCTACAGAGCCTTTATCAATTACGGGCGGAAAGAGTATCCGGAGATGTTCAACAGGGAACTGACGTTTAACGGCGCAGGAAGCATGACCTACCAGTTGTATCAAGACATAACGGATATAAACGATATTTCAGTTGGCTCCGGATTGGTTAAGCCCGAGGATTTTGACCTTGATACGCTGAAAGATCATCTGCCCGCGTTGTTTATTGCTGCACCAGTCTTGAAGCGAAGCAGGGGGCTTCGGATTCCATACATTGAATTTCTATCCCCCGTATGGGGATGGCTGAATCCCAACTGGAAAAATACGTTTTTTATCTATGGCGGATACTGGAAAGCCAATTATCATCAGCCGAAAGGCGTGTATAAAAATCCTATATATGGTTACAGTTCCAATCAGGAAATCGCGACAGCTTCAAACCGGACAGGGCTTACGATGGATGATCATCTGTTTTTACGCCCGACGCAAAGCGAAGCCGTTTTGCTGCAATTTGGGGAGTTGATCATAATACAAGGTGGTAAAATAATTGATCGCTGGCCTGTATTCAACCAGCAGCAGCGGACGCTATCAAACGCAAAAAATATATCCGCAAACCTTACGAGCTAGAGGCTCTCCAGATATTCGATTGTATATTCGTAATCGAGTTCCTGATTCTTGCGTGTGTCTGCTTCGACAAGTTTTGCTATCTTACCTCCGATTAGCGGGATTCCCACTTTCACTTTAAAATTGATTATATAATCACTGCCTTTTTTCGTGGGTTTCAATGTGAGATCGCCGCTTAATTTGATCGGTGCGCCTTTGATATTCAGCTCAAAGGTCCCTTTTTTGGTTTTTTTGCCGGAAAGATCCCAGACATCTTTTCCGACGACCTTATTTCGGGCTTTAATAAATTTTTTTGCAAAGCCGGGGGGATTTGAGGGGATCTCTCTTTTATTCTCAATCACGAACTCATCTCCTTCTTCCTCGCACTTCATGATTTCGATATTTGTTGCGCCGGTTGTTTCAAATTTCTCTTGTAGATAGTCCTCGTTTGTCAGCATTTTAAATGCAGTGTCCACTGAAACCGGGTATGAATGCTTGACTGTAAATTCCATAGCATCCTCCTTTTGAAGCCAGTTTAAGGCCTCGGTAAGAAATTATATAAAATCGTCATGCAAATGCCTTTTTATATTTAAGAAACGATTGTGTGTCAAGAAGACAAAAAATATCTTTTCCGAGTTCAGATCAATAGATTACGGATTTCTATAATTGTTACAAACGCGGTTTTCATATTTTCGGGTTTCCTTTGAATTCAGGCTTCCGGCCGGATAAAAACGCGTCGATACCTTCCGCTGCATCGGGCGTAACAATATTTTCCCGGAATGATTCACGTTCCATGGAAAGACCTTTTTCAAATCCTTCGGAAATGCCTGTATGCACGCACTTTTTAATTCTTGCTATGGCGCCTGTAGCCTGTCTGGCAAGTCTGCGGGCGTAGTCGAATGACTTTTCATATAGCTCTTCCCCGGAAAATATATTGTTGATGAGGTCGATCTGCTTTGCTTCTTCCGGAGTGATCTGCAGGCCTTTGTACATCATTTCGATAGCCTTTGATTTTCCCACAAGTATCGGCAGGCGCTGGGTGCCGCCAAATGCCGGAATCATGCCCAGCCGGACCTCCGGCAGCCCGATACGACCGGAATCCTTTCCCATAAAACGGAAGTCGCAGGTGAGGGCAAGCTCGAGGCCGCCGCCAAGGGCATGCCCGTTTATGGCTGCAACCGTAGGAATCGGCAGCGCTTCGAATGCGTTCAGCACGGAATGAACTTCCGGCAGCAGCGCAATCAGTTCCTCATCGATAGCCTTTAATTTGTTGATATCGTCTCCTGCTGAAAAAAAACCGGGGCATTCGCTGGCAAGAACTGCGGCTCGTGCCTTTTCTGAATTCCGGATTTTTTCAATTGCGTGACGGAATTCTTCCAGAAAAGTCGGAGTCAGGGCGTTCACCGGCGGATTGTTCATTTTGATTACCGCGACATTTTCCGTGATTTCAAAGTTCAGGACGGTCAGGTTCATGGGGCCTCCTGCAATTTTATGTAAAGTTGAAAAAATTAATCTAACTGATAAGAAAAAAATAAATAAGAGTCAAGAAAAATATAAAAAAATAAAACACCACTTTGGAAAAATTAAAATATTTAAGCTTAAATTATATTTTAAACGCTAAAAATCATGCCTCCATTATTTTTTTCTTGACAAATGCCGGTGTGGCCATTACAAAAATGGTTCAATATTGACGGCTTCGTAAAAAATCCAATTTCTTTGTTGCGCTTCATCTTGTATAATTGTGGAATAGACTAACTATGCACGCCTTCGGCTACCGCTGCACTGTCGTGCACGGTATTATACAAGATTCGCGCGCCTCGAACTTAAACTTTTTACTTTGCCGTCTGTTTTACGACTTTTTACGAGTCCATCAATATTAGTGAGTGTGTGAACGTTTTTACCCTTCAATCGGAGTGCACTTATAAGAAAGCATCAATAATGCCATTCCGGGAAAAGAGGAATACCATGAAACAAAAAAAGACGACCGCGAAAAAGCCCAAAAAAGAAAAAAAGCAGAATATAAAAAAAGAGCTCAATATTATTGAAGGCGCTCTCAGGGTTTTTGGTGAGAAGGGGTATGAGGCAACCACCATCTCAGCGATCAGCAAAGCAGCCAATATCTCCGACGCAACCGTGTATGAGTATTTTTCCTCAAAGGAAGATGTTCTTTTTTCCATTTCCAAGCATTATACCACCAGGGAGAACGAACGTATCAGAAAAATTGCACACTACATTCATTGCCCCCGTGAAAAAATTCGTGTGATCATTCAGGCCTACCTTGAATTTTACGAAAATAACCGGATGTATACGTCAGTGGCCCTTCTTCTGCTCAAAGGAAATCCAAATTACATCAATTCGGATGCATACCAGGTTGTCAAAGAAGCGGCGCGAAGTATTGTGGACGCGTTCAAAGACGGTGTGGAGCAGGGAGTATTTCGGGATGATCTAGACCCGTACATTGTCCGCAACATGGTTCTTGGATTCATTGAGCATCTTACCATTCAATGGCTTCTCCTGGGCAGGCCGCAAAATCTGTCCGAACAAAGGGACACGATTTTTGACATGGTGATCCGGGCCATTGAAAAGGAAAAAAGGCCGAAAAGCATCACAATGAATTGCGGTGCAGTTGATATTACATTTCGGGAGGAGTAGAAAAATTTATCCATGAAGGCTATTATAACAAACGATAACGGAGTGAAATTATGAAAGAGATTATCGCTGTCAACAATCGTGTTCTGGACATCAACCTGAGTACAGGTAAAATCGGAACAATCGAAATTTCACACAAGGACCGGCGTGAATACATAGGCGGAAAGGGACTGGCAACCAGGCTTCTTTTCGAAAATATCAAAACAGGAATCGATCCGCTTTCGCCGGAAAACATCATTGTGATGATGACAGGGCCCACAGCAGGAACGCCCTCTCCGGCAGGGGGCAGATTCACCGTGATGTGCAAGTCTCCGCTGACCGGAATTTTTGCAGCATCCTATGTGGGAGGAAAGTTTGGTATCAGTCTGAAAAAAGCGGGCTATGACGGCCTTATGGTCAGAGGGCGGTCCGATAAACCGGTAACTGTAGGGATTGACAATGGGGATGTCGTCATCAAAGACGCCTCGGGATCCTGGGGGATGGATACCTATGATTTTCAGGAAGCCCGAAAGGAGGAGGGCGATTGGGTCGTAATAGGACCTGCGGGAGAGAATCTTGTGAAATTTGCCGTTATTGCATCGGACAAGCGCATTGCAGGCCGATGCGGACTGGGGGCTGTAATGGGTTCCAAGAACCTGAAAGGAATTTCGGCCAAAGGAAATCGAAAAATCCGGGTTGCCGATCCGGACAGGTTTAAAAAAGCCCTGAAGATCGCCCAGAAAAAAGTGCTCGCTCATGACAATACAGGCCGCAGGCTTCGCGAACTGGGAACGCCCCAGAATGTTCGTGCCTATGGACCTGCCTCCATTATGCCAGTACGAAATTTCGGTAAGTCAAAATTTGATAAGATGGAAGATATCAGCGGCGAAACGATTCGCGACAGGCATAAAATTAAAAATGTCGGGTGTCCGGGCTGCCCAATCAAATGCGGTCGAACCGGAAAATTCAATGACAGGGAACTGGTCTCTCCTGAATACGAGACCATTGTGTTTATGGGTTCGAATCTCATGCTGGGCGATATCAATGAAATTGCATTCTGGAACGACAAGCTCAACCGTCTTGGGCTCGACTCCATCAGCACGGGCAATACAATCGGGTTTGCCATGGAGCTCACGGAAAAAGGGCTGCTTGAAAGTGATTTGAAATTCGGTGATTCCGGCAATATCGACAGGACGATCGAGGATATTGCGTATCGCCGCGGACTGGGCGATGAACTGGCGGAAGGCGTCAGGAGCCTTTCGCAGAAATACGGCGGTGAAGAGTTTGCCAATCATGTAAAAGGGCTGGAAATGGCCGGCTATGATCCCCGCGGCTGTACCGGACAGGGCCTGGGGTATGCAACCGCCAACAGCGGGGCAACGCATTTGTCCGGAGCGACCCACGCGGTCGAAGCAGATCCGCTGGGAGGGGGAGCGGATTCATATTTAAGCCCTCACGGCACCAAAGGCAAGGCTCATTTTGTCATAATGCTGCAGAATCTGGTGGAAATGACCAATAGTGCTATTTTCTGTATTCAGACCCAGTTTCCGTTTCTGGAAGAGAACGTTGCCTACAAATACACACCCGCACCGATTCTTCGATTTATTATGCGGAATCTTCCTGCTGTTGCCGTTGGTACAACCGACATTTCAGACTACTGTGCCCTGCTGTCCGGTGTATTAGGGTATAAAATCGGCAAAAAGGAACTGCGCATGGCAGGTGAACGGATTTACAACCTGGAGCGTTTTATGAACTGCCGGGAAGGAATCAGCCGAAAAGACGACACGCTGCCGCGCCGGATGCTGGAAGAGTTTGGAGAAGAGGGATGGGCGCCTGTTGAGCTCGATAAGATGCTGAAACAATATTACAGGATAAGGGGCTGGGATGAAAACGGACAACCT
The DNA here is from genome assembly GCA_030145525.1 of Desulfobacterales bacterium. Classification (GTDB taxonomy): domain Bacteria; phylum Desulfobacterota; class Desulfobacteria; order Desulfobacterales; family SURF-7; genus JAQYVL01. The sequence continues at coordinate 4,464 of JAQYVL010000017.1, read as the reverse complement.
GAAGAAGCACGTTTGAAAAAACTGGGAATTGTCTATTAGGAGGCAGGCTATGGCGCAGACAGAAAGAGGACATGTCCTGGTTACCGGGGCATCCGGTTTTACGGGCCATCACATGGTTGCGGAAGCGGTCAAAGCCGGATTCCGGGTGAGAGCCACGGATGTATCAAGTCGTTATTACGGGGCCATGTTTGAGGCACTGGGTGTTGAATTCATGAAATCGGATTTAACCGGAAGGGAAGGCCTGGACAGATTGCTGGAAGGTGTGGACAGTGTGATCCACGTTGCGGGTATTCATAACTATTCAACCCCGGACAAGGTGATTTTTGCGGTCAATACCAATGCGGTGGAAAATCTGTGCGATGCGGCAGTCAGGGCCGGTGTGAACCGATTCATGCACTTTTCCTCTGTCGGTGTTTACGGATACAGCTCCAATCCTGGAAATCCGGTAACGGAGGATGACCCGAAGCTGACGCCGCCTTTGAACAATTATAATGTCAGCAAATGGGAAGGAGAGAAGATCGTTCACCGGTACATCAGGGATCACAATCTTCGGGCAACCATTTTCCGCCCTGCCGCCATCTATGGTTCCCGGTCCGAATACGGATTATACCTCGTTTTTAAAATGGCGTACGATGAACGGAAGAAGAAAAAGAAAACGATACTGGGGAAGGGCGATAAAATCGAAGCTTTTCTTCATGTGGAAGATATGTGCCGTGCGGTGATTCATGCCTATGACAGAGATGACATGATTGGAGAAGCTTACAATGTAGCAGATGATACGCACATTCCCACTACTGAATTTTACAATCTGGTCGATCAGGAACTGCTGGGAAAGGAAAAGGAATTTTTTCATCTTCCGTTTCCGGTGGCAAAAGTTGTAGCGGTTGTTTCCCAGTTTATTGCCGGAATGCTTGGAACAAAACCGCTTCTGGAAAAAGCGACGCTCGATTATGTGAACTGCGACAAGATCTGGGACAACAGCAAGCTCAAGGCAACGGGATTTGGTTTCAAATATCCTGATATGGAAAAGGGTATGAAAGAGACCCTTGCCTGGTATAAAAAAAACGGGTGGTTTGCGCTTTAATAATCAATAAAGGGGAAGTCAATGGATAGAAATATTTTAACAACCACGGACCTGGTAAAACAAAATGCGGAAGAATATCCGGATACACCGTTTTTATATTTTTATGACGAAGTCGTCACCTATAAGGATTTGGATTCAGCGACAGATCTGTTTGCGGCATATCTGCAGGAAAACGGCATCGTCAAAGGGGATATTGTCTCGCTTATGATGGGCAATACACCGAATTTTTTCTATACCTTTTTTGGAGCCCATAAAGCCGGTGCAATCGGAGGCCCCATCAGCTGCTGGTGGCAGGCACCGGAAGTCGAGTTTCTGGTCAATGATTCAAAGCCAAAAGTGCTTGTAATGGATCCGGAGTATGCGCAGATTATTTCTGCCATCAAAGAGAAGATTCCCTCTGTGGAAAAGATTGTTATCAACTCGTCCGCGCCTATGGATCTTGACTATCCCCATGATTACCTGCCGGAAATATTGAAGGGATCTACGAGGAAACCGGATGTTGCCAGTCTGCCCACAAAAGAGGACGTAGCTTCCATCATGTATACCTCCGGCACTACCGGTAAGCCAAAGGGCGTGCTTCTGACACACAAAGGCATTCTGTTTGGTGCAAAGATCAAGATCGGACACCTTCCGGTGAATCCGGCGGAACGGATTCTCTGCGTTCTGCCGCTGTTTCATTCCGGCGGGCTGAACGATCTCTCTTTTCCCACAATTTATGCAGGGGCAACCATTGTTCTGCGACGTAATTTTTCAGCCACAGAGTTCTGGGAATGCGTGGAGCGCTACAAGGTAAATGGATTTTATATCGTCCCCACTATGTGGAATATCCTCTTGCGGACTCCGGAGGCCGATACCATTGATACAAGTTCTCTTCGGCTGGGGGTTTCAGGGGCAGCGCCCATTCCTCCGGAGCAGCTTGATGAATGCGAACAGCGATTCAATGTTCCGATTATGGAAGGCTACGGCTCCACGGAAAATTCCGGCGGTATCAGCGCTAATATGGAAAACAAGCGAAAGTATGGTTCCATTGGAACGGGATTTGAAGGAATTGAGGTCAAAATTTTCAATGAGAATGGAGAGGAGCAGTCCGCAGGAGAGATCGGAGAGATTGTTGTAAAAGGGGATACGGTAATGAAGGGATACTTCAACAATCCAGAAGCCACGGCTGAAACCATCCGGGACGGATGGCTGTATACCGGCGATGTGGGATATGTGGACAGCGAGGGATTTTTGTTCATCGTTGACCGCATCAAGGATATGATTATCCGGGGCGGCGTTAACGTATATCCAAAAGAGATCGAAAACGTAATCGCCAATCATCCGAAAGTAGACTCGGTGGCCGTGATTCCTGAGGCCCATGACAAATACGGCCAGGTCGCCAAGGCCTGCATCATCCTCAAACTCGGAGAGACATGCACCGGAGAGGAGATACTCGACTTCTGCAAAAAGAACATGGCCGACTACAAAGTGCCTGAATACTATGAATTCAGGGCCAGCCTTCCCAAGAATGCGGTGGGAAAAGTTGTTAAAAAAGATCTGATCCGGGAACTGGAAGAAGAGCGGACTGCCGAAGCCGTGCCGGTGGGGCACTTCTTCGAAGGGATGAAAGACCGCTTCCTTCCGGAAAAGGCAAAGGGCGTTGATGCGACAGTCAGTTACCATATTACGGGAAAAGGGGGCGGTCAGTGGACCATTTCCGTTCAGGATGGCAGCATGACCCTCACGGAAGAAGTTCTGCAGACACCACGCGTTTATATGGTTGCGCGTGACAAAGACTACCATGATATCGTAACCGGAAAACTGGACGGTCTGACCGCTGTCCTGACCGGAAAAATGACCATTGAAGGTGACGTGAATTTTATGGCGGAGTTTAGGGAGATGTTTAAGCCCTTGAAAGTATAGAAGCCTAAATCCTTTGAACCGCACCAAGGGCCTCTTCGTTCGTTGATCTTGGTATTTGGAGCGTTCTATCATTTGCTCCGCTAAATTTGAAAAACTCGGTCGCAAGCTCCCTCAGACAATTTCAAATTTAACGCTGCACTTCATGAAGAACGCAATCCAAATAACCTCAATAGACTTCACTCAAAGACCGCTTGATTGCTGAAAGAATGCATGAATCGGACAATATTATAACAACAATAAATTGGAAATTTTGAATTGGGGAATTGAATGCTTTCCATCAATTTATAAGAGAGCTATCCCTTAATTCTTTAATTCCTCAATTTGTCTTAAATATATGAATTCCGTTTTATCGATGATCTTTTTGATACCAGAAATATCAATATTTTCGGTAAAGCCTAATTGAGCAAAATTCAGGATATGACCATGGAAAATATAAGAGGAAAAAACGCGCTTCTCACCGGAGGTTCCCGGGGGCTCGGGCAGGTTATTGCCCGCTTTCTGGCAAAAGAAGGAGTAAACCTTGCTCTTACGGCCAGATCCGAAGACGGGCTCAACGCCACGGCAGAGGAGGTCGCCCGGGAAAATGTACAGATAAAAGTCTATCCAGCGGATATTATGGATCATCCCTCCCGTGAAAAACTGCTGGAAGATGTCAAATCGGATTTCGGGAAGATCGATCTGCTGATTAATAACGCGGGGATCGTATGGGTTGCCGGCTATGTTTCTCTTGCTCCGACCTATATCGAGACCATGATTCAGACCAATTTGATTGCCCCCATGCTTCTCACCCGGATGGTCCTGCCGGATATGCTGAACCGGGGCAGCGGGCATATTGTCAGCATGTCATCCCTTGGCGGAAAACGAGGAAATCCATATGACGCAACATATTCCGCTACCAAGGCCGGGCTCATCGAATGGACTCGGGGGCTCAAGCTGGAGCTTGCGGGAAGCGGCGTGGGCATATCTGTGATCTGCCCCGGCTTTGTAGCCGAATCCGGAATGTTTGCCGAGTACAATAAAAAGCCGCCCTGGATCAGCGGAGAAAGCAAACCGGCCAAGGTCGCCGAGGCGGTTATCCGGTCTATTCAAAAAGAGATCGGTGAGATTGTCGTCAATCCCGGTCCCGCATGGCTGATTCCATTTCTGGATGCCATTCATCCGGGCATTGCAAACTGGCTGTACAAGTTCGGCGGCGTATATGAGTTTTATCGAAAGCAGGCAGAGGATAATCAAAAACACTGATAAATATTTTAAACACTCCATCACATCCCCACCCCTTGATGTATTTATTGGAAAAGCCTATAACCATGATGGCTTCGTAAAAAGTTCAATTTCGGTGTTGCGCTTCATCTCTCGTCAGTACTGTTAAGCGAAGCGCAACGGTAGCCGATAGGCGTGAGTAGGCTAACTACGCACGCCTTCGGCTACCGCTGGCACGGTATTCCTCGAGATTTGCGCGCCTTGAACTTGAACTTTTT
>JAQYVL010000016.1 GCA_030145525.1 Desulfobacterales bacterium | reverse complement strand
AAATTTTTTTCTTGATCTTTATTATACTGTCCCGGGCACCTTGTAGTTATATAAAAAAAACTTTTTTCATCATTATTCGCTTTAAGAGCTGCATGAAACGAAGCGCTGCCGCGATAGGACAAAAAATAACGGGGTGTTTCCATAACGGTCATTGGTGTGGAAAGATCATTTATATTGAGGCCTCTATTCTCAAAAAAATTACGAAGATTTTCCATTTCTCCGCGGTAAAGAGAATATATGTCGGATCGATTAAGTTCGTCGGTGCAATACGAGTAATAAAGCTCAAGCCAGGTTTTACCGGGTTTGATTTTATTTTTGATTTTTTCAAGTTTTTTGAGGATTTCGCTTCGCTCCTGAAGTTCAAAATCATAAATCTCTTTTAACGAAAGCTTTGGAAGAAATGGAATGTTTATTTTAAAGGAGCATATCTCTCCAAATTTGTCATCCGGTACAGTGGATAATGAAGAAATAACTTTTTCAAACCCTTTGAGGGCCTCCATACAGTTCTGATAAAGGTTAATCCAATTATGACAGCCATGTTCACGAATGACTTCGATAAAACTTGTTAAAGATTCTTCAAGATATCTTTTCCCGTCATGTATCATATCCAGGGACGCTCTTTGGCAGTTTGCAGGTACAATGGAGATATTCGACTCCGCCTGTTTTAACAAACGCGGCGTTAAATTCAGTCTGGAAGCGAGACGTGTACTTATTTCCTTTTTTTCCATTGACGGCTTTGTCATGGCGTGATCAAGGCCGATAAAAGCAATTTTAAGATACAGTAAAGGATCATGAATCCATACTTTTTTTTGAACAAATTCCGATTCCAGGGATTTGATACTCATTCTCATCATCTCGAGGTCAATTAACACTTCAGGATCATTAATATTTTCTCTGCAAATGCCTTCAAGCTGCTCTTTTTGATTTTCAAGCCAATATATAAAATTTTTAATTTCTTCCTCTGAAAAGTCTTCAAGACAATCATAATAATCCGAGGCTTTTTCGGCTCTCGGCATATAATGGAATTCATCACTCGCACACATGACGGGGAAATGTTTAGCAAGAAATGCGAAGTAGAGGTCTGAAAACCGGATGACGGAATTTTTTATCATGAATATATTTATTGGCCCTTTTTAAAAAAGACAAAACCGTTTGTAGAAAAATAAAACAGCTTCAGGCAGAGCCCTTATGAGCCGGACCATACCTATAACAACTGCTTTATTTTGAATAACATTTTGTTATCAGAAGAATTCCGATTTGTCCAACTCAATTGAAAAACAAAAAATTTTACCGGGAAATTGGGTTTAATCCTTGAACTTTGGTTGATTTGTGATAACTTCCTTCTATTTACTGACAGTTTTTTTGCTTGTGAACAATATAATGCATCCTGCAGAAAAGATTCAGATGTTATCGCAGACATATTTTTATCAGGAGAAAATAAATTGATTTTTTCTTCTTCCAATATATTTCAGGAAAATTTACCAAAACTGAAAACTTACACGGTTAATTTTTCATTGAACAGACTTGTTCCGGGTGTTGACAACATTCGCTATGATGTTCACTTGAGTCCGAAACTTCAAGAATCATCAACCGATATCGTGAAGTATCTTATCTCAAGACATGTAAAAACAAGCGAGGCAGATGAGATCATAAAAAATTCTGCAGCCTGGATAAATGTTCAGGATACATTCCGGGAAACAATTATTGATGTGCTTCTCAATGCTACAAACAAAGCCAAGGCGGAAAGAGAATTCCAGATCGACTTTCTTGTTCAGGCGTCCCTGACCAAAATGTTTTTGGAAAAAATCCACACCGGTTTTGAGAAACTCATTGAACACTATAAAAATGTTATACGAAAACTAGAAGTTTCAAAAAGCAGCGGAAGCAAAACAATTATCCGGCTGAAAGAAGAACTTTCCGAAACGTTGATGAATAGAAAAAAACTTACACGAAAAATTGCCGAAGAATTATTCCAATATCTGATCGAAATCCAAAGCAATGAAATACAAAAAAATCGTGAGGCCAATTTTGGTCCGAATGCCATTCTGCCAAAATGTTTTTTTGCAAACCCATTAATTAATTCGGAGAATTCGACAAACGACTTTTTTCTGATAGAAGAATATGTTTTATTTGGGAACCGTTTGAATGATCCATTGAAATACAATCCCCTTATCGAACTCGTCACAAATTTTTACAGACAGATAAGTGCTCAGGATAAAGAAAATTTAGAGCTGATAAACGAAGATTCGGACATATCCGATTCACAGGATTCTAAATCCACAACCCCGCTTTCCAAATGGATTAACCGGGTTGACAATCTGGATACTCTTCTGAATTATTTTGAGTGCGAAAATGAAATAAAAAAATTTAAAAAACAGAAAAAAGGAAAAACCAAACTTAATGCCCTGAGAATAAGAGCTAAAACCCGTAAAAATCGATTCAATTATTTGCATAAACAATTAAAATCCACAGGAATGCTGAACGGTATTATTGCGGCTTATGAAATGCGGCAAATCTATTTTGAATTTTGCCCGCCATTAAATCCTCTCGAAGTATTAAAATATATTGTTTCACCAAAAGAAAGGAATGCAATTACGGGAAAGTTGAGACGTACCAAAGGCCCGATTGAAAAGTCCATTTCTTTAAAGTTGCTTCAAAAGACAATGAAGGAACAGAAAAAGATATCCTCAATTAAAAAAAAAGAACATCTGATCAGCTATTTAAAAGATCTTGTGCGCTATCACAGAGACCTTCAGAACTATAACATGCTCAAAGAGGCTATAGATTGGATTAATCTGACGGAAGACGAAAAGACTCTTAAGCTTTCCAGAATAAACCGCACTTTATATGAATTTTTACACTCAAGTGAATATATTGAAGAAGAGAAACCGATTGTAAATCATGTTATCATAAAAACCGATGTTCGGGGCTCTACGGATATCACCCATCAGATTAAAGAAAGAGGTCTGAATCCAGCATCCTATTTTAGTTTAAATTTCTTCGATCCCATTAATGCAATCCTTTCGGAATACGGAGCTGAAAAAGTCTTTATTGAGGGTGATGCAATTATCCTTTCTATTTTTGAAAAGGAAGGCACACCCAAAGACTGGTATGCTGTTGCCCGTGCCTGCGGGCTGGCGATCAACATGCTTTTAATCACCCAGCGATACAACGCACGATCTAAAAAGCACAGATTGCCAATACTTGAACAGGGAGTTGGCATCTGTTATCGAAACACCCCCCCCACCTATCTTTTTGACGGTGATAACAGGATTATGATCTCACCTGCCATCAATCTTGCAGATCGTCTTTCCGGGTGTACAAAATCACTTCGGAAAAAATTTACCGAAGAGAAACTACCATTCAATCTTTATGTATTTCAAACTGCTTCGGATTCAACTTTGAGCTCAACCACCGATGATCTTTTTTCAAGATATAACATTAATGGGATCGAACTGAATGCTGAGGGTTTCGACAAACTAAAAGAAGAGATAAATCTCCAA
>JAQYVL010000015.1 GCA_030145525.1 Desulfobacterales bacterium | reverse complement strand
AAATAATTGTGGAAAAGAGCACTCTTCCGGTCAAAACCGCGCAGGCTATGGAAAGAATTCTAACTTCAGAAAAGAATGGAATTCATTTTGAGGTCATTTCAAATCCTGAATTCCTTGCAGAAGGAACGGCTATCAAGGATCTTGAAACTCCTGACAGGGTTCTGATCGGCTCTTCGCAGACAGAAACCGGTTTAAAGGCAAGGGATGAACTTGTTGAAATCTATGAAAACTGGGTTCCCAAATCTAAAATTATCACTTCAAACATATGGAGCAGTGAGCTTTCCAAGCTGGTCGCAAATGCATTTCTGGCACAGAGAATCTCATCGATCAATTCCATATCCGACCTTTGTGAAAAGACGGATGCGGATATTGGCGAGGTTGCACGCGCGATTGGAATGGACAGCCGTATCGGCAGCCGGTTTTTAAATGCCAGTGTCGGTTTCGGCGGATCATGTTTTAAAAAAGATATTTTGAATCTAGTTTATCTTTGCCGGAACTACGGTATTCACGAGGTCGCAGATTACTGGGAAAGTGTTGTGCTCATAAATGAGTATCAGAAAAAGCGTTTTGTCCTGAACATGCTGAAAGCGATGTTCAATACTCTTGCTGATAAAAAAATATGTCTGATGGGTTTCGCGTTTAAAGCCGATACAGGAGACACCCGGGAAACTCCGGCTCTGTATGTTGCGAAAGAGCTGCTCGAGGAAAATGCAAGGCTTGTGATATCGGATCCCCAGGCTCTTCAGAACGCGGAAAAGGATTTAAGGGGGGCAAATGGTGATATTGCCTATGTTGAAGACCCGTATGAAGCAGCAGCGGGATGCCATGCAATTGCAATATTAACGGAATGGCCCATATATGCTGATCTTGATTATAAAACGATATTCGATCGTATGGAAAAACCGGCTTTTATTTTTGATGGTCGAAATATTGTTGATCATCAGAAGTTGTATGAGATCGGGTTCAATGTTTATCCGATCGGCAAGCCGGCTCTCAGCAGATTTTAGGCTGATGAATTTTAGATAAACAGAAAAAGGGTTTTGAAAGAAGGCAACTGTGAAATATCATTCCAGCAAACGGGTTCTGATTACAGGCGGAGCAGGATTTTTAGGATCACATCTTTGTGACAGGATGGTTGAAAAGGGATTTGAAGTTCTGTGTCTTGATAATTTTTTCACCGGTAATAAAAGAAATATTTCGCATCTTCTTGGAAAATCAAATTTCGAGCTGATTCGCCATGATCTCACCCAGCCGCTCTTCATTGAAGCGGATGAAATTTATAATCTGGCATGTCCGGCCTCTCCAATCCACTATCAGCACAACCCGGTAAAGACGGTTAAAACAAATGTAATGGGCGCCATACACATGCTCGGCATGGCAAAGAGGGTTAATGCCAAAATTCTTCAGGCATCAACAAGCGAGATCTACGGCGACCCTGTAGTCCATCCCCAGAAAGAAGATTACTGGGGCAACGTTAACACTATCGGCATCAGGTCGTGCTATGACGAGGGAAAGCGTTGTGCAGAAACGCTTTTTTTTGACTACCATCGCCAGAACAGGGTTAATATTCGAGTTGTCAGGATTTTCAACACTTACGGCCCCAGGATGCATCCAAACGATGGCAGGGTTGTAAGCAATTTTATAGTACAGGCGCTGCAGAACAGAGAGATAACCGTATATGGTGACGGCTCTCAAACCCGCTCCTTCTGTTATGTTGATGATCTGATGGAAGGCCTGATACGGATGATGAATGGTCCGGATGATTTTATCGGCCCTGTGAATCTTGGGAATCCAAATGAGTTTACAATTCTTGAACTGGCTGAAAGGGTCATCGAATTGACCGGTTCAAAATCAAAAATTATTTTTAAGGAACTTCCGGCTGATGATCCCCTGCAGCGGCAGCCTGATATCAGCCTTGCCCGGGAGAAGCTTGACTGGCAGCCCGAAGTTCAATTGGAGAAAGGACTCAAAAAAACAATTGAATTTTTCAAACAGATTACTGCCGAGTTCAGCTGAATCTGTTTTTGTACTCCAAAAAATATGCAACACAACCAAGGAGAAAACGATTGAATAAAAAAGCTCTGATAACAGGAATTACGGGTCAGGATGGGGCTTATCTTGCTGACCTTTTATTGAAAAAAGGATATGAAGTGCATGGTATCAAACGAAGATCCTCTTTGTTTAATACCCAGCGCATCGATCATCTGTACCAGGACCCCCATGAAAAAAAGTTGAATTTTCGATTGCACTATGGAGATCTTACAGACGCGACAAATATTATCAGAATTATTCAGCAGGTCCGGCCGGATGAAATCTATAACCTTGCCGCCCAGAGTCATGTCCAGGTATCCTTTGAGGCACCGGAGTATACGGCAAACACGGATGCTCTTGGTACCCTGCGAATTCTTGAAGCGATTCGTATGTTGGAAATGACCAGGGAAGTTCGGTTTTATCAGGCTTCCACGTCCGAGCTTTACGGCAAGGTTCAGGAGGTTCCGCAGACCGAAAAAACACCTTTTTATCCAAGATCTCCCTATGCCTGCGCCAAACTGTTCGGCTTCTGGTGTACGGTGAACTACCGTGAAGCCTATGAAATGTATGCGTGCAACGGCATACTCTTTAATCACGAATCACCATTGAGAGGAGAGACCTTTGTTACCCGAAAAATTACAAGGGCTGCTGCCAGAATTGTATTAGGCCTGGAGAAAAATCTTTATCTCGGTAATCTGGATTCTCTCAGGGACTGGGGACATGCAAAAGATTTTGTAAGGGCGCAATGGTTGATCCTTCAGCAGGATAAACCGGATGATTTTGTAATTGCGACAGGAGAGCAGCACTCTGTGAGAGAATTTTGTGAAAGGGCGTTTTCGAAAGTGGGTATTCAAATTAAATGGCAGGGCAGCGGAGTTGATGAAAAAGGAATTGTTCATGAAATCCAGCCTTCCTCTCTAATGGAAAATTTTAAATCAAAGAATCTCCTGAGCCATTTGAAAAAAGGGGATGTGATCATTTCTGTTGATCCCCGTTATTTTCGGCCAACAGAGGTTGAGACCCTTTTGGGTGATCCTTCCAAGTCCAAAAACATACTCGGGTGGGAACCTGAAATCTCATTTGAAGAAATGGTGGAGGAGATGGTTGAAAGTGATCTCGTTGAGGCATCCCGTGATGAGGTATGTATTCGAAAAGGCTTTGCAGTCCCGAACAGCCTTGAAGCAAACATGTGATTCAATTGAGTATTTCTGGAAAATAGAGAATTTAAATCGAGGAAGTAAAGGCATAGCGTTATGAAAGAAGATGCAAGAATATATATTGCAGGGCATAAGGGGCTTGTGGGTTCGTCAATTATCAAGAGATTAATCAAAGAAGGTTATCATAACCTGATTACTCGATCCCTGGAGGAGCTTGATCTGACCCGTCAGTTGGAAGTTGAGACATTTTTCAAAGAAGAGCAGCCGGAATATGTATTTCTGGCAGCCGCAAAGGTTGGCGGAATTCTTGCCAACAACACATATCCGGCTGAGTTCATTTATGAAAATATAACCATACAAAACAATATCATCCATTCTTCATGGAATGCAGGCGTGAAAAGGCTTCTTTTTTTAGGATCTTCATGCATTTACCCAAAGGAATGCAGTCAGCCGATGAAGGAAGAGTACCTTCTCACCGGGCCGCTTGAGGCGACAAACGAGCCTTATGCGATAGCCAAAATCGCGGGTATAAAAACCTGCCAGTCTTATAACAGGCAATACGGTACACACTACATGGCCGTTATGCCGACAAATCTTTTCGGGCCGAATGATAACTTTGACCTGGAAAAAAGTCATGTCCTTCCGGCACTTCTCCGCAAATTTCATGAAGCGAAATTAAAATCCTCTGAAACGGGACAAAGGCAGACCGTTGAAATATGGGGTACAGGAAAGCCCCTCAGAGAATTTTTATACGTTAAGGATCTATCGGATGCGTGCCTGTATATTATGAATCTGGATTCAAATCTATACGACTCCATGATAGAGGACGGCCGGACACCGCTTGTCAATATCGGCTTTGGAAAAGATATTTCAATTCGAGAGCTTGCATCATTAATAAAGGAAATAGTCGTGTTCGAAGGAGATGTCAGGTTTGATACTGCAAAACCGGATGGCACAATGCAAAAGCTGATGGATATTTCAAGAATCAGAAAACTCGGCTGGGAACCAAAAACATCTCTTCGGAAAGGGATCAGGAAAACATATGGATGGTGTTTGAAGCATTCTATTTTTTAGTGAGTGTTTCGAATTTCGGAATTGATGAATTGCGAATTGGAGGATTCAGGGATGGAATGACCCTCTAATCCCTAAAAAGTTAGAAGCCTATTTTGTACAATTTTGTAGGGTTGAACAAGAAAATAAAGTAGACATCATTACTATCGAGTGTATAAAAGTGAATAAATCTCTATCTCAGGTAAAGGTTGCTTGGGAGTATATAACCTTAAATAAAAAAACTGAAAAAGTTCAT
>JAQYVL010000014.1 GCA_030145525.1 Desulfobacterales bacterium | reverse complement strand
AATTAAAAGAGACAGTCTCGTAAAAAGTCAAAATTCTGATGGCAAAGAAAAAAGTTCAAGTTCAAGGTTCAAGTCCCGCCGTCGGGGGCGCGCAAATCCCGAGGAATATCGCGCCAGCGACAGCTGAAAGCGTGCGTAGTTAGCCTACTCACGCCTATCGGCTACCGTTGCGCTTCGCTTAACGGTACTGACGAGAGATGCAGCGGAACGCCGAAATTGGACTTTTTACGAAGCCATCAAAAGAAGTCCAAGACATTGCCGATATAATTGATTACATTATACCGCATGACATCATTATAAAATACAAAGATCATGAGTAAAAGCAACACAAACATTCCGCTTTGCTGCGCAATTTCACGCACACGAATGCTGAGGGGTTTGCCCCGGATTGCTTCTATGAAGAAAAACAGGAGGTGTCCACCGTCAAGAACAGGAATCGGCAAAAAATTGAGGATGGCAAGATTGATGCTGATAAATGCAATAAAATATAAAAGATTTTCAAATCCTTCCTTTGCCTGTTCCCCTGCCATCTGGGCGATCATGATCGGGCCTCCCAGATTGTCGGCGGAGATAGATCCCCGGATAAGCTTTAGCAGGCCTTCAAACATCAGTTTTGTAATTTTGTAGGTGTGCTTAAGGCTCTCTGAAAAGGCCTGTACAGGAGTCAGCTTTTTTGAAAAGACATCCCCGGAAGCGGTTATGCCGATAATGTAGCGCTCTATATTTTCGCCAAATATATTTTGATCCGGCTTCAGAATCGGGTCGATATACAGCATGATTTTATCTTCCCCGCGCTTTACTGAGAGGGCAAGTGTTTCGCCCTTGCTCTTTCCGATTATATCGGCCATGTTTTCCCATGAGGCGATGTCCTGATTGTTTATGGAGAGAATATAATCGCCTTTTTGAAGCCCTCCCTTGAACGCCGGGGCATCTTTTTGGATATTGCCGACAATCGGCTTCAGTGTGTGTGTTCCGTAAATCTGGAAAAAACCGAAAAAAATGAGAACAGCCAGAAGAAAGTTAAACAGGGGGCCTGCGGCAACGATACATATTCTTTTAAAGACGTGTTTGTGAGTAAAGGAGAGGGGAATATCTTTTGGATCGATTTCAGCGTCCGGTTCTTCACCAATCATTTTTACATAGCCGCCAAGGGGTATGGCAGACACCCGGTAATCGGTAATCCCATAAGTCTTGCCGATTATTCTGGGGCCGAAACCAAGGGAAAATTTTTCAACGCCCACACCGAATATTCGGGCTGCCAGAAAATGTCCGAGTTCATGAAAAAAGATCAGAACTCCCAGTACAATGATAAATGAGTAAAAATAATCCATAATTATGATAAACCCTGTCCGGGTGCTACTCCTTTGCGTTAGATTTCACGGATCAATTCAGAAGTTTTCCGTCTGGCCCATTTGTCCGCCTTTTTAATATCAGCCAGGTCAGGCTGTTTGTCGATTGTGTGGTTTTTCATCGTCAATCCGATCACCTCAGGTATTCCGGTGAAAGGCAGGTTTTTATCCAAAAATGCCTGCACCGCGACCTCATTGGCGGCATTCAGAACAGCGGGAAGGGTCCCTCCGGCTTCGCATGCGCTAAAAGCAAGAGCAAGACATGGAAATTTTTGAAAATCAGGTTTTTGAAATTCCAGCCTTCCCAGCTCTGCGAAATCGGGTGCCGGCTGATTAATGGGAAGTCTCTCAGGCCACGAAAGGGCGTAGGCAATGGCGCCTTTCATGTCCGGAACGCCAAGTTGCGCGATCACCGATCCGTCCCGGTAGGAAACCATGGAGTGAACCACACTCTGGGGGTGAATTAAAACCTGAATTTGTTTTTCCGGCATTTTGAAAAGGCATTTTGCTTCAATTACTTCCAGCCCTTTGTTCATGAGTGTTGCGGAATCGATACTGATTTTTTTGCCCATATCCCAGTTGGGATGATTCAGAGCGTCTTCCGGTGTGACCGTTCCAAATGTCGAAAGGGGTCTGTCTAAAAACGGTCCGCCGGACGCGGTCAGCAATATTTTGTTTATATCAGCTTTTCTCTGCCCCGAAATGCATTGAAATATCGCACTGTGCTCACTGTCTACCGGCATGATCCGTACATTGTTTTTTTCTGCCTCCTGCATTATGATCTCACCGGCCATTACAAGCGTTTCCTTGTTTGCAAGTGCAATCTCCTTGCCGGATCGGATTGCAGCAAGTGTCGGTACGAGACCGGCTGCGCCGACCATGGATGAAACAACCATCTCAACACCTTTATGGGTTGCAACAGCGTTGTATCCTTCATCACCATATTGGATTTGAACCGGCGGTCCTTGCGGAATCATTTTTTGAAGTTTGTCTGCAGCTGCTTCATCATACAGGGAAACCAGATCAGGCTGAAATTGTTGGATCTGCTTTGCAAGCAGTTCGATATTTTCTTTTGCGGCAAGCGCCTTTACCTTGAACTTTTCCGGGAACATGGCCACAATGTTTAAAACATTCCGGCCGATGGAGCCGGTTGAACCCAGTATGGAAAGATGTTTTATGGGATTTGTCCGATCCATGATCACAAAACATACTCCTTGAAAAAATAAGCCACCGGCAGGGCAAACAGAAGTGCATCGATCCTGTCCAGCAGACCTCCATGGCCTGGAAGAATGAAACCGGAATCTTTAATTTCACCTACACGTTTCAGGATGGATTCAAAAAGGTCTCCAAGCGGTCCGATTATGCCTATGCAGATAAAAAGAAGAATACTGTAGCCGAGTGAAAGATCCGGCAGGAGAAAGAATCGAAAGATAAGACCGATGGCAATGGTGGCCGCAACTCCACCCAGTGCCCCTTCTATCGTTTTCCCGGGGCTGACAGAAGGACAAAGTTTGTGTTTCCCCAGGTAGGAACCTGTATAAAAGGCACCGGTATCACCAATAAAAACAAGGAATAACAGGAAAAATATCCATACGGCTCCGTCCATGCCGTCCCGGATCAGAATAATATTTGTAAGGAGGAGTGGAACATAGACAATCCCAAGAACCTGCTTTGTAACGTCTTCCAGAACGGATGGATTGTTTTTAAATAAAAAGACGGAGAGGAATCCAACGAGAAGAAGATTTGAGGTGATAATCCATGAAATCAGGTGGAATTGCTTACTGTGAGCTGCATAGATCATCAGCGGAGCTGCACAGAGTCCGATAATCGTCATTGGATCAAAGACCGATTTGCGGGAATTGTTAAAAACAACCCTGTAATACTCCCATAAAGAAATAACCGCTA
This sequence comes from Desulfobacterales bacterium, assembly GCA_030145525.1. Taxonomy (GTDB): domain Bacteria; phylum Desulfobacterota; class Desulfobacteria; order Desulfobacterales; family SURF-7; genus JAQYVL01. Next base: position 2,943 of record JAQYVL010000014.1, on the reverse strand, counting down.
CAATTCCGATAAAAATGGAAAATGTCATGCCCCCTTTGAAAATTACCCAGAGCAGAAGGGGGATAATCGAAAGTGCTGTAACCCATCTTTTTAAATGCATAGTCAGATATCTATAGATTGAGATAGTTGGTTTAAACAGAACCCCTGGTTTGCGATCAGGTATTGATATTACCAAAACGGCGATCACGGCTCTGATAAGCTTTTAAAATTTGAATATACTCCTCCCTGCTGAAATCAGGCCATAGCGTGTCCGTGATAAAAATTTCAGAATAGGCAATCTGCCAGAGGAGGAAATTACTGATCCTCATTTCACCGCTTGTGCGAATCAGCAGGTCAGGATCAGGCATATTACAGGTATATAAACGTCCGGATATGAAATCTTCCGTAATCGATTCCGGAGAAATTTTTTTTTCGTTATCCTCCCGCACGATGGTCTGAATCATTCTGATTATTTCAGCCCGACTGCCATAGCTGAGAGCCAGGGTAAGCTGCATTCCATTGTTTTTTTCCGTCAGCGAAATCGTTTCCTGCAGTGTGTCTCTTACCTTTTCGGGCAGACGCCCGGTCTGGCCGATGGTTTGCAGGCGGATGTTATTGTCCATCATCTTTTTTCGTTCATTTTTAAGGAACTTATCAAGGATCGTCATAAGGGCTGTGACTTCTATTTTCGGGCGTTGCCAGTTTTCTGTGGAAAATGCATAAAGGGTCAGGTATTTAATGTTCAGTTCCCGGCTTGTTTCCACTATCGTGCGAACGGCCTCAGACCCTTTTTCATGTCCTTTCACCCGGTTCAGCAGGCGCTTTTTGGCCCAACGGCCGTTTCCATCCATTATGATGGCTACATGAGCCGGAAGACGGAGAGGATCAAGATCTGCGTCCCCCTGAATCGTCTGATTAGAATTCAAGGATCTCTTTCTCTTTTTTTTTGTAGGCGTCATCAATGAGGTTGATGTACTCGTCGGTTATTTTCTGAATCTGATCCTGGGCTTTGAAACTGTCATCTTCTGCGATTCCACTTTCTTTTTTCAGGTCTTTGATCATCTCGTTGGATTCCCGCCGGATATTTCTGGTGACAACTTTCCGATCTTCGCACATCTTATGTATCTGCTTGACGATCTCTTTCCGCCTTTCTTCAGTAAGCGGGGGGATTGCGATTCGAATCAGTTTTCCGTCATTTGAAGGTGTCAGGCCGAGGTTTGATTTCAATATTGCTTTTTCAATATCTTTTATTACGGTTGCATCCCAGGGTTGAATTGTTATCATCCGGCTTTCAGGAACGGAAAGCGAGGCCATCTGATTCAGAGGCGTCTGAGTGCCGTAATAATCGACCCGGATACCATCTAAAATGTTCAGGGAAGCACGGCCGGTTCTGACTTTTTTCAGTTCGTTTTCAAGGGAGACAACGGCTTTTCCCATCCGGTCTCTTGTCTCTTGATAAATTGAATCGATCATAACAGTTCACCATCCCATAGAGTTAGCTTGAGTTTTATCTAAAAAATTCAAATATACGGAGACTCGAGGGCGGGCACGCGGTTTGTCATCCGGTAATTCGGGTGCCGATTTTTTCTCCGCAGATTACCTTGCGCATGTTCCCCTTTTCCGTAAGTTTAAAAACGACAAGGGGCAGCTTGTTATCCATGGCAAGGGAGATTGCGGTCATATCCATGATATTGAGCTGCCTTTCAAGAACGTTCATGTATGTAATTTCAGATAGAAAGTCTGCATTTTTGTTCTTGATCGGGTCGGAGTCATATACGCCGTCAACCTTGGTCGCCTTTAAGAAAACGTCGGCATGAATTTCCTGTGCTCTCAATACCGCGGCCGTATCGGTTGTAAAATACGGATTGCCGGTTCCTGCCGCAAAGATGACCACACGCCCCTTTTCGAGATGCCGAACAGCTCTTCTCAGAATGTATGGTTCTGCGACCTCGTGCATCGAGATTGCGGATTGAACCCGGGTCTGTATCCCCTTTTTTTCAAGCGCGTCCTGAAGAGCGATACTGTTGATTACTGTGGCCAGCATTCCCATGTGGTCGGCAGCCGTCCTGTCCATACCGTATGAACTGGCGGCGATCCCTCTGAAAATATTGCCTCCGCCCACAACAAGCGCAACCTGAATTCCAAGATCATAAATGGATCGTATTTCATCCGCCACATACTTGATCATATCAGGGCTTATTCCAAAGCCCTGATCTCCCATCAGAGCTTCTCCGCTTAGCTTTACAAGAACTTTTTTATATTTTGGATGTGTCAATAATCCTCCTAATCTCCAATCTGGAATCTGGAAAAACGGCCGATTTTTATATTTTCACCGATTTTTGCGATCACTTCATTCAGGTAGTCTGTGATTGTGATGTCCGGATTGCGTACATACGACTGGTTCGTCAGACAGGATTCTTTGAAGAATTTGCCGATTTTTCCTTCTACAATCTTGTCAATCATATTTTCCGGTTTGCCCATTTCAACGGCCTGGTCGCGATAAACAGCCTTTTCTCTTTCAATCACCTCTTCCGGTACATCTTCAGGAGAGATCCCTGCCGGATTCGTTGCCGCGATATGCATGGCTAAATTTTTAGAAAATTCTATAAAATCATCGTTTTTGGCTACAAAATCAGATTCACAGTTGACTTCAACGATAACGCCTATTTTGCCGCCCATATGTATATATGACTGAATCGTCCCTTCCGAAGTTCCGCGGCCGGCTCTTTTCAGGGCCGTTGCCATGCCTTTTTTTCTGAGAAAATCAATCGCTTTTTCAATGTCTCCCTCACATTCGGTAAGGGCTTCCTTACAATCCATCATTCCGGCTCCGGTTTTTCCACGGAGTTCTTTTACCATTACAGCACTAATTGTTGCCATTTTTGTTCTCCTGTTATCTCACTCATCAGTTGATTCAGAGACATCGTTAATATCGTCTTCTGCAATCTCTTCTGCAATCTCTTC
>JAQYVL010000013.1 GCA_030145525.1 Desulfobacterales bacterium | reverse complement strand
AGAAAGCCTTTTAAAGGCTGCGCTCGGGACTTTTCAGCCGGGGAAAACGATACTTTTTGTCGACGGAGAGGATAAGAGGGACAGCTTGTCCGGGTATCTTGAGATTATGAAGTACATAAAACCGGTAAACGGGAGGCCTGCAGCATATGTCTGCTTTGATCATACCTGCAGGGAACCGATCACTGACCCTGCAAAGCTTGTTGAAATATTGAAGAGATCAAGAACATCCGGCCCTGGGCCGGCTTTATTTATGTAATTCGATAACAGAATTCTGGTATCGAAAAAAGGCTCGGAATGGAAATTATGTAAAATCAGTTAAGGAAGTTCTGATTTTCTTGACTATAAAAAGTTCAATATGTTATGAACAGATTATCCGTCAAACACGAAGGGGAAAACTGCTATGAATAATGAAGAAGTCAAGGTCTATTCGCTGAGCACCTGCGGTCATTGCAAATCAACCAAAAAGCTGCTGGGCGACTGCAAGATTAAATATGAATTTATCGACGTCGACACCCTTGTAGGAGAAGAGCGTAAAGCGATCATCGAAGATGTGAAAAAGGTGAATTCAAGATGTTCTTTCCCTACCATCATAATTGGTGATAAGGTTATCGTTGGATATAAAGAAAAAGAGATCAAGGAGGCGCTCGGCATCTGATGGAAATTGAAAAGCTATATGAAATGCTTAAAAAATCCCAGGAAGCAAAAGGTTATTATTTCAGCGCGGACCGGGAAAAGGTCTTTGATTTGCTGGAAGCGCTTACAGTGAACAAGGAGCGTTACGGATATATGGCATGCCCATGCAGGCTCGCCTCGGGTGACCGCGACGGAGATAAAGATATCATTTGCCCCTGTATTTACCGTGAGCCTGATGTTGAGGAGTACGGCAGCTGCTATTGCAATTTGTACGTCTCTAAAGAATGGAACGGGAATGAAATTGAGCATGAATATGTTCCGGAGAGGCGGCCGCCCGAAAAAATCGTTTTCTAAACCGGTATCACTTTGACTTTCATCAATATTTTCGCTTTGGCTGTTGCCCTTGCGATGGATGCGTTTGCTGTTGCCGTTGCTTCCGGGGTCAGTCTGAAAAATGTCAGCTCCCGGCAGTTTTTCCGCCTGTCATGGCATTTTGGCTTATTTCAGGCCGTGATGCCTGTTATCGGATGGTGTGCGGGGCTGTCTGTCAGGGCCTTTATCGAAAGTTACGACCACTGGGTTGCTTTTGGCCTGCTCGCATTTGTAAGTGTTAACATGCTCAGGTCCGCCCTCGGAAAATCCGAAAAGAGTGAATTGCGCAATGATCCCACAAAAGGGTCGAGCCTGGTGCTGCTTTCGGTGGGCACCAGCATCGATGCCCTTGCGGTGGGACTGAGTATGGCATTTATCAATGTTTCAATATGGTTTCCGGCTCTTGTGATCGGAATTATTGCGTCGATATTTACCGCGGTTGGACTTCTGCTTGGAAGCCGTGCAAGCAGATTTGTTTTTTTGCAGAAGTATGCCGAATTTATCGGCGCCGGAGTGCTGATCGCTATCGGGATCAATATACTGCGTGAACACGGGGCATTGACCTCGACCTTCCCATGAGATTGTAAGAGCTAAATGCCAAGTGCCTTTATGCCTTTTAATACATCTGTGTCTCATATTATAAGTGAGACATGTGGTTTGATCAGATTCTTGTTGAGCCACAGGTGCAGTTCTCGCGATGAAAATTTAGAAAATTGGCATTTGGGTACAATAATTGATATTTGCTGGAAAGTGTGGTAGAAAAATAGTTGTTATTATAATGAATCTTTCAACGAAACCATTTCATCAAAATAAAATTGTAAAAATTACAAACCGGAGATTCCGAGAAACGGAGGATAAATGACCAAAAATCTAAAGCAGGTATGTAAATGTGTAAATTGCGGCAATGAAGCTGAAATGGAATTAACCTGTTCACTGGTTGAATATGAAGAAGCATCCGAAAAAGCAAAGGATGCAGCAAAAAAGGAGGAGAAAATCGACTCCAAGGTAAAAGCGACGGGTACCTGTACTCACTGCGGTAATGAAGCGGATATGTGGATCGATATTTAACTTCACCGTCATATATGGATTAAAACGTTCCGCGGCAATACATAACAAACATACAGGGAATTGATTATGGAAGAGTGCAGACCTATTCTAAATACCGGTTTAAGGGGATTTTCCGTTGCAACTACCAAAATAAGCGATGTTGATGGTGCTGCAGGAAAATTGTCATACAGAGGATACCTGGCAAAAGACCTGGCGGGGGTGGCGGAGTTTGAAGAGGTTATATTTCTTCTTCTTTATGAAAGGCTTCCGGAGAAAAAGGAGCTTTCTGAACTCAAGTCTCGTTTAGCGGAAAATATGCATGTGCCGGAAGTGATCGTCGAGGCATTAAAGTCGAGTCCGAAAGATGCCCTTCCCATGGATATTCTACAGTCAGCCGTTACAATGCTGGCCCACCATGACCCTGATATCAAAGAGCATTCACGGGAAGCAGCAATGCGGATGGCAATCCGTCTTATAGCCAAAATGCCGACAATCGTTGCGGCATGGGGCAGGATCCGCAACGACCGGTCACCTGTTCAGCCTTCTCCTGAATTAAATCAGGCGGCAAATTTTTTATATATGCTGAAAGGGGAAAAACCGGATGATGAGATTACAGGTTTTTTTAATACCTGTCTTGTTCTGCACGCGGAGCATTCCTTTAATGCTTCAACATTTTCCGCACGACAGGTTGCATCTACCAGAGCGCACATTTATGCTGCAATAGCTGCAGCAGTTGGGTCGCTTTCCGGGGCTCTTCATGGAGGAGCAAACACCCGTGTTATGCAGATGCTTCTTGAAATCGGTTCTGTTGACAAAGTTGAGGGGTATATTGAACAGGTCCTATCGACCGGCGGCAAGATCATGGGGCTTGGCCATGCCGTATATCAGACAGATGACCCCAGAGCGCGTATCCTGGCACCCATGTCCAGGAGGTTGGGGGAGCGGACAGGTGATCCGACATGGTATGAACTTTCAAGACATCTCGAAGAGAAGGGAAAGGAAGCCTTTAAACGCAAAAAGGGAAAAGAAATTTATGCGAATGTGGATTTCTACAGCGCATCCCTTTATTACTACATGGGAATACCCATAGATCTATTTACACCTGTATTTGCAGTCGCCAGAGTAGTAGGCTGGGCGGCCCATGTTATCGAAGAGCAATTTGGAGGAGCTGCGTCCAAACCGGTACTTTATCGCCCGGATGCGGAGTATATCGGTGACTATTGCGGTCCCGATGAATGCTCATTTATTCCACTCGATAAAAGATAAGGTGTTTTTTTAATTCAGTTTTGCCAGTTATATAAATTTTATCGCCTGATCCGCTTGCTGAGTTTTGCGGGGGGCAGTATGCTGCCATAGTCATGCAGCCGTTGAATTGAAAACAGAGTTGCCGGATGAGAGAATGGAAAGGAGAAGGTTATGAAAAGATGGGAATGTTCGGTGTGCGGATATATTCACACAGGAGAAGAACCTCCGGAGAAGTGCCCTGTATGCGGCGCTGATAAAAGTAAGTTTGTGGAGCTTCCGCCTGAAGAGTCTGCGCCCTCGGAATCTGCGGAAACAAAAATCGAAACGGTTCAAAACAGCGAAACTGCAGCCGGAACAGAATCGCCGGCAGGGTTTTATGGCCTCGTATCCAATCTGATGACCAGGCATCATGCCCACCCTATATCCGTGCATATACCCAACGGTGTTGTGCCGCTGTCGGTATTATTTATCATTCTGGCCGCAATGTTTAATTTTTTTGGTCTGGCACAGGCCGCATTTTATAATCTCATTTTTGTATTGCTGGCCATGCCGCTCGTGCTCTTTTCCGGATATAACGACTGGCAGAGAAAGTACGGCGGAAATATGACAAAGCTGTTTATGGCAAAAATGATATGCGCCGCCGTTGTCACCCTTTCTGCTTTTTTGATTGTGATATGGCACATGATCAATCCGGAAGTTGCCATGGCGACTTCATCGCATCGAATTTTATTTATTTCTCTCAATATGATTATGCTTGCTGCTGCAGGAATCGCAGGGTTCCTGGGTGGTAAGCTTGTTTTTCACGATTAGCCGGTTGTTTGGTTTATAAGGAAAACAATTCAAGAGAGGGAAAAAAAGATGAACGATCAACAGGGAGAAGGCAGAAGTGTTCAGGACGCGCAGCAGGAAATCAGAAGGCTTTTTCAGAATCTTTCCCGTGAAATTCCAATATTTCTGTTTACACAACCGGGGAAAAACGATGTCTTTTGTGACTATGCAAGACAGTCAATCCATTTTTTTCGTGAGACGACCGATAAAATTTTATTGCGGGAGTTTAATCTTGATCATGAAAAGGCCTTAAAATGGAAAGCGGACAGATCCCCAACCATTCTTTTCGATCCTGAAAATTATAATATCAGGTGGCTTGGAGCTCCGCTGGGCGAAGAGGCAAGGATATTTCTTGAGGCAGTTCTTCTTCTGGGAAGCAGACAAAGCGGGTTGAACGAACAGGCCGGAAAAGTAATCCAGCGGATTGATTCCCCCAAAAATATCAAGGTGTTTGTAAGCAGCACGTGCCCGTATTGTCCACAGCAGGCAATGAATGCTCTCAGAGCAGCCATTGAAAAGCCTGATCTTATTTCAGTTGAGATTGTCGATATTCAGGCCAATGCGGATCTTGCCGATAAGTATTCGGCCCAGTCGGTTCCGCAGACCTATGCTAATGATGTGCTGATTGCAATGGGGGCACAGCCTGAAGAACTTTTTATGCTCTCCCTTGAGAAAATGGAGCAGCAGACGATTTTTATCCCCGAGAGTGATGCTTCCGAAGTGGAAACAGATCTTCTGGTTGTCGGCGGGGGACCGGCAGGGCTTACTGCCGGAATATATGCTGCCAGGAGCGGTTTGAATACGGTAATTGTTGAGCGTGATGCGCTGGGCGGGCAGGTGGCGACGACCCCGGTTGTGGAAAATTATCCCGGTTT
>JAQYVL010000012.1 GCA_030145525.1 Desulfobacterales bacterium | reverse complement strand
ACAGCCTGAAGTTTATCCAGATTGATTACTTCGATATAACAATTATCACTGTATTTTCTGATAACCTTGTCTCGAATGCTGTCCCTGAAGTCACTCCCGTTACTTGCGATCACAATCTTATGGGATGTATTCATATTGTTTATGGTGATTTCTTTGATGTTTCTGCTGCACGAAGAAAAAATTATAACCATCAATGCTGCGAATAACAGGTATCGGATGCCCGGGGTTTTCATGTCTCTCTCCTTCTGAATAATGAATGAATCTGTTTATAGATCAGGAACTGTTTTTTAAAACCAACAAAATTCTTCTGTTCTGTATCAGATCGCTTTTAAAGTTTCAATACCGACCGGCAGGAACGTTTGGAGCGTCTGTCGTACAAATTTCACTTGACAGGCAGACCGGTTTAATATAGTTAGATAAACTAAATATTATTAACACTAATTATTAGAGCAACAATGTTTAAAGAGGGTTATCATGCAGGAATTTCAAAAACTGGCCGGCAACATATTTGAGACCGGAAAACTGATACAGGATCGCATATTCAGAGTAAGGGCTGCGCAGCTTGAAACAATCGGCGAACGCCAGGATTTCGAGAGTCTTACTGTGGCCCAGCTTCATGCCATTTTGACGATTCACATGCGCAGCCAGGTTTCAGTTAACGAGCTTTCAAATCTTTTGGGAGTATCTCCGCCTTCCGCATCCGTTATGGTGGACCGGCTGGTTGAAAAGGGCATTCTCCGCCGGAGGCACAGCAAAAAAGACAGACGGAAAGTTGAAATACGAATCTCCTCCAAAGCTGTTGAACACATACAAGGTGTTGAAGAAGCGATTCTGAAATCTTTTGCTGAGATTATCGAAAAAATAGGGCCTGAAACCGCTCAAAAATGGTGCGATGTGCTTGAGAAGGTTAAACCGATACTGGAGCAGGATGCTTCAAATTTTACTCGCAGTTAAGGGATTGATAAGTTCGTAAAAAGTCGCAAAACAGACGGCAAAGTAAAAAGTTCAAGTTCGAGGCGCGCGAATCTTGTATAATGAGGTATAATTAGTCTATTCCGCAATTATACAAGATGAAGCGCAACAAAGAAATTGGACTTTTTACGAAGCCGTCAAGGGATTGAGTTGACATAAATCGGATATCGGGTCCGTAGAGTCAGATAGTGTCCACCCATTAATAGATGGGCACCAGATAGGATTTTCTCTACTCTATTGTATAAGGTGACGTAAGATGGAAAAAATAAAATTGGAACAACCGGTTGGGAAAGATACGAGAATCGTTTTTAGGGTCGTCATTTGTGTCCTGATCATTTTTTTCGGAATTATGGGGATGAAGGTGCTTGGAGGTTTCAAGAAGCCTCCGGCAGAAGTTGCGACCAAAGAGATTGCACTGCAGGTTGAAGCCCTTCGTGTTGAAAAAAAAGATTATCCGGTATCGATCACCGGCTATGGTGAGGTGCGGGCACTGAATGTAGTGCCGATCGCTCCGGAAGTTCCCGGGAAAATCGTTGAGATACATCCAAGGCTTGAAGTCGGTGAAATTATCCCGAAAGGAGAAACGCTTTTCAAAATCGATTCCAGAGATTACACGATTGCTGTCAAATCCGGACGGGAACGGCTGAAATTCCTTAGAAAAAACAGAAATCTTGCAAAAAAAGAATACGAAAGGGTCAAGCGACTGTTCCAGGAAAACAGTGTCGGAACGGAAGCCGGTGTTGATATGGCGGAAAAAGCCATGCTTTCCTCGGATGATATGATCGTTCAGGTTGAGCAGGCTTTGGAAATGGCTGAGATTAACCTTGAACGGTGTCTGGTCCGGGCACAATTTAATGGACGAGTAAGCCATGTTGCTCTGGAACGAGGACAATTTGTATCCCCAGGCCAGAATGTTTTAACACTTGTAGACGATTCGGCTCTTGAAATTCAAGTGCCCATAGATAGTCGGGATGCCCGTGAATGGCTGCTTTTTGAAAACAAAAACAACCGGAAAAATGAATGGTTCTTGGATCTAAAAAAAATGCGCTGCAGCATCAGATGGACAGAAGGCGGCAAAGAAAACATTTGGCAGGGCATTCTGCATCGCATCGTAAAATTTAACCGGAATACAAGAACACTTACCCTGGCTGTACGAGTTCTGCCGGAAATCGAAAACAGGAAAAAAACAGAAGCCCTGCCGATTGTTGCCGGCATGTTCTGTATTGTGAAAATCCCCGGAAAAATGATGCATAATGTCATTCGCCTTCCGAGAAGTGCGGTCAGCTTTGAAAATACAGTATTCGCAGCCGTCAACAACCGGCTTAAAACAATACAGGTAAAGGTTGTTCGCATGAAGGGAGAACACATCTATATATCGGAAGGCCTTGAGGAAGGCGATACGGTGCTGACGACACGACTCATTGATCCACTGGAAAACACACTGCTGAAAATAATATATACAAATGATGCGGAAGTAAAGTCATGAAAAAAATATTTGGTGCCTTTGCCCGAAATACGGTATTCGCAAATATTGTCCTGATTCTGATTTTTCTTGCAGGTGGGATTGCCACATTCTCCATGATCCGGGAAAATTTCCCTGAATTTTCACTGGATATGATTGTTATTTCCGTTTCCTATCCCGGCGCTGATCCGGAAGAGGTAGAAGAGGGCATAAGCAGAAAAATTGAAGAGTCAATTGAAGATATAGAAGGGATAAAACTTTACACCACCGAATCGCATGAAAATCTCGCTACAACTTTAATCGAGGTAAAAGAAAATTTTAATTCTAACGATGTCCTCGATAAGGTAAGAACAAAAATTGACGCAATCTCCACATTCCCGGTTGACGCCGAGAAGCCGGTAATTAACGAGCTGATATTAAAAGATCCGGTGCTGCTTCTCTATATTTCCGGAAACATGTCTGAAAGGAGAATAAAAGAGTGGTCGGAAGACATTAAAGATGATTTGCAGCTGCTTCCGGAAGTGTCTCAGGTTGCCATATTCGGCGCCCGTGAATATGAAATCGGAATTGAAGTTTCAGAAGAAAGGCTTCGGGAATATGGACTCAGCTTTTCAGTTGTGGCGGACGCTGTCAGAAGAAGCAGTCTGAACCTTGCAGGAGGAACCATTCGGACAAGGGGAGAAGAAATCAGACTGCGGACGATCGGAAGGAAGTACACCGGCGAAGAGCTGGCATCCATCGTGATTATGGCAAGACCTGAAGGAGACATTGTCACCCTGGACCGGGTAGCCCATATTAAGGACGGATTCAAAGAAGATCCGATCAGTGCGATGATAAACGGCGAGCGGTCTCTTCTTGTGATCGTCCAAAAAACAAAGGAAGAGGATGCGCTGAAAATATCGGAAGCCGTCCATCAGTATCTTTCCAAAAAACAGGCGCAGCTCCCGAAAGAAGCCAATCTGAAGATACTCTATGACAATACCGAAATGCTCCGGTCGAGAATTGATCTCCTTACAAGAAATGGAATTATCGGCCTGACCATCGTTTTCCTTCTGCTGTGGATCTTCTTAAATGCACGCCTGTCCTTCTGGGGAGGAATGGGGATTCCCATTTCAATAGCCGGAGCACTTGCGATTTTATGGGCCATTGGCGGGACCATTAATATGATATCTCTTTTCGGACTGATCATGGTGCTTGGAATTGTTGTGGATGATGCCATCGTTGTGGGAGAGGCGATCTATGTACACCGAAAGCTCGGAGATCCTCCGCTGAAAGCTGCCGTGGAAGGGGTTAGCGAAGTCGGGATGCCGGTAGTCGCGGCAGTTTTGACAACAATCGTGGCATTTATTCCTCTTTTCTACATCAGCGGCATTATGGGAAAATTTATATCCATCCTGCCGGCTGTGGTAATTGCCTGCCTTTCGATCTCGCTCCTGGAATGTCTGTTTCTTCTACCGGCTCATCTGAGTCATCTTCCGGACCTGAATAAGGATGATCAAAACTTAAACCGATTGACCCGAAAAATAGAAGCGATGCACAGCCTGACAAGTTCGGGTCTGGAATGGTTTATTGAACGCCTGTATAAACCCTTTTTAAGCAAAACGCTTTACTGGCGCTATATTTCATTTTCCATAGCCATCAGCCTGCTGCTCTTAACATTTGGGCTGATGAAAGGAGGACTCCTGAAGTTCGAAGTCTTTCCCGAGATTGACGGATTCATCATCACATCAACCATAGAATTCCCGAGCGGAACACCACCGGAAGTAACCAGAAAAGCGATCGAACAGGTTGATGCCGCTCTGCTGAAGCTGGCTGAAAAAACAAAAACAAAATCAGGAGACTCGATGATCGAAGACCGACTCGCCATTGTGGGACAGACTCTTGGCCAGGTTCCGGACTACGGTCCAAATTACGGAGCAGTTCAGGGCATTCTCCTGGATTCTGAAAGACGAGGAGTTCACACCCAGGATTTGATGGTAGCATGGGAAAAGGAGATCGGTCCCATACCAGGCATAAAATCCCTCACATTCTCAGGGATGGAAACAGGCCCCCCGGGGGCGCCCATCGAAGTGTGGCTTCAGGGACAGGATATGCAAAATATCCTTTCCGCGGCAGATGAACTGATGGCAAGACTTCGAACATTTGACGGTGTTTTTCAAATCCGTTCGGATTTCTCCATGGGAAAAAATGAAATTAGATTTGAGCTGAAGCCGGAAGCCCGGACCCTGGGCCTGACAGTAGAGGACCTGGCAAGACAGATCTTTACAGGCTATTACGGAGATGAAGCTGTCCGCCTGCAGCGAGGAAGAGATGATATACGTGTCAGAGTGCGCTACACAGCGGATGAAAGAAGTCGAATTTCAGATCTGGAACAGGTTCGCATCAGGACACAAACGGGTCATGAGGTCCCGTTGATGTCTGTTGCAAATATTTCCTATTCTCCGGGTTTTTCTACCATAACCCGCACCAATGGAATGCGGCGCGTTATGGTAAGCGCAGGATTAGATACCAAAAAAGCGAATGCCAGTGAAATTTTCTCCGAACTTTCATCCGGTTTTTTTGAGCAGCTGACCCGGAAATATCCGGGGCTGAATGTTTCAGCTCAGGGTGAACAGAAAAAAATGCGCGAATCTCTGGGCAGCCTGAAAGTGGGCTTCCCGCTTGCCGTGCTGGGCATTTTTATCATTATTGCAACAATGTTCCGCTCCTATATACAGCCTGTTGTAATCCTGTTTACCATACCGTTTGGTATCATCGGAGCAGTTATGGGGCATCTTCTCCTGGGCTATAACCTTTCGATCATGAGTATCTTCGGCATGGTCGCACTGACAGGAGTTGTCGTGAACGATGCCATTGTTATGATTGAACGAATAAACGAAAACATTGCCGAAGGGATGCCTTTTTTTGAAGCCATTATTTCCGGAGGAGCCAGACGATTCAGGGCCGTCTTTCTGACGACTCTGAGTACGGTAGGCGGATTAATGCCCCTTATTATGGAAACAGACCTTCAGGCAAAATTTCTGATTCCAATGGCGCTTTCCATTGCTGCAGGAGTTGCTTTTGCCACCATTTTAACGCTGGTAATGATTCCGAGCCTTTTGACAATCCTTAACGATTTAAGGCTGCTGATTTACAGGATAACGCATGGTATATGGCCGAAAAGAATTGATGTGGAGCCTGCCAGGGACCGTTATATCAATCCGGTAACAGAAAGCTCACCGGCGGAATTGGAATCCTGATAGGATTTTGTGATCAATAAGATAAAGGAAA
>JAQYVL010000011.1 GCA_030145525.1 Desulfobacterales bacterium | reverse complement strand
CATTGATGCCGATTATCTCACCTTTAAGGTTTACCAGCGGCCCACCCGAATTTCCGGGATAAATGGCTGCGTCATGTCCAATCCACAGGACAAATCTGCCGACATCTTCACCATCTAAAAACAGGCCGCGTCTGTTTCTTTGATATGCTTTGGGTATTGTAACTCCTATATTGCTTGCAACGCCAAGGGTTACGGACTGAGATAAGGATACCGGGCTGCCCATCGCAAGCACCCTGTCACCGACTTTCACCAGTGAAGAGTCGCCAAAAGAAGCAAAAGGGAATTTACGGTTTTCTTCGGACTTCAGGTGTATTACGGCAATGTCGGAGAGGGGATCCGTACCTACAGGTTCGGCTTCAATCTCTTCGTTATTTGAAAGAATGCAGAGCAGACGGACAGAATGGCCGACGACATGATGGTTGGTAATGATATAGCCGTCTTCGGAAATAATGGTTCCGCTGCCTGTGGTTTCTTTTTTTATTTCTCTTCCGGAACGGTAACTAGTTGAAAGAACATGTATTTTGACAAGAGATGGTTTGACCATGTCGATTGCCCTGCTTACAGATTCATTGATCGAACCTGAATGATCTTCTGCATCGCAATATACACGTGGGGGAAAAAAAATTGTAAAAACAGGGATGAGTATCAGAAAAAGAAAACTATATCGTTTCACCATATCTCCTTTTGGGGGCCGTGTGCGGTCTGGGAAAAAAGATAAAAGGACGGTCCTCCTAGTGCGCTGCAGATTTTGCCTCCAAAGCTTGTCCGGCAACCTCCATGATATCATTTGCCGGTAGAATTACAGACATAGCGCGTGGAGTGGTCCTTCCGGTTTTATTGTATCGAACAAGGATGACACCGATCCAGTCTCCATTTTTTGAAAAAACAGGAGATCCAAGCTCTCTTGTAAAAAGAGGAATATACAGGGTTCGCGGCTTTTTTACAATGGCGTGAATTCTGTCAAACGAAATCGAAGGCTCACGGCTGCCGAGTTTGCCGAGGCGGCCCAGAGAGAAAAATTCGTCCAGGATTTCAGGTTCGGTTATTTTTAACGATCCAATTGAATGAACCGGCGGAGTAAGCTTTTTTAGAGGCATGATGAATGCCAGGTCAAGGTCACTATCCCGTAAAACAACAGTTGCCGGCACTTCTTTGCCATCATGAAAAATGATTTTAATATCTCCAAGCTCGGAATCGAGATTTTTGCCTCCCAGTTTGTCCGGCTCGGTGGTATTGAGAGAAACAAGGGTAAGCCCTGAAGATGAGAGGACGGTTCCCGTTGTCTCTGATATCAATTCACTGTTTTTCACCTCATTGCCGCTTATGAAAATCCGGAGTTTGATTACAAGTTTTACTTTGACTACAGCAGCGCAGTGTTTCTGAAAAATTGATCTTCCAGCCGATGCAATTTCATCCGCGGATGAGAATCCCGGGCACAGAGCCAATAGAAAAAATGAGATGAGAATGGTTGTTCTTTTTCGGAATAACATGTAATAAGCCTCTTTATTTATAAATTCTGAAAACAGACGGCAAAGTAAAAAGTTCCCCGCTTTTAGCGGGATTTCCGCTTCGCTCCAACAAGCTATTTCAGGCGCGCGAATTTTGTATAATACCGTGCACGACAGTGCAGCGGTAGCCGAAGGCGTGCATAGTTTTCCTATTCCGCAATTATACAAGATGAAGCGTAACAAAGAAATTGGACTTTTTACGAAGCCGTCAAATAATCGAATTGTGATGCACGCGCAATATAGTTGCCATGGGATTATGTGTCAAGATTGAAAAGAAAAGATAATTGCTTTTTAAATTTTTTGTGGTTAGATACTGTTTTTTTACATGGCTGTAAATATTTGTGGTGGAAGATAATTTTTCAACAGGGAGTGGATATATGACCTGGATGGGCAAGATTGTGGGGGGCGCTATCGGCTTTGCTCTGGGTGGACCGATAGGCGCAATTGCCGGGGCAACATTTGGGCATGCATTTGACGCCAGTGAAAACAAATATCCTTTTGAAGAAGAAGCCATGCTGTCGTCCAGCGAGGAATCGCAGCTTGCATTCTTTGTGGCAGCCTTTTCAATGCTGGCAAAACTTGCAAAGGTTGATGGAAGGATATCAGAAGATGAGATTGATTCTATTCGCAGATTTATGGTGAACGATCTCAATCTGGATGCGAAAAGCCGGAATGTTGCCATTAAAATTTTTAATGCAGCGGTACAATCTCAGGAGTCATTTCAAGGTTTTGCATTGCAATTTTACAATCAGTTTCAGGGCCGGCCGCAGATTCTCGAGCTCATGATCGACATATTGCTGAGAGTGTCGGTGGCGGATGGCCGTATGAACAGGAGCGAGGAAAATTTAATACTTGAAGCTGTAAAAATTTTTCGATTCAGCAAGGATGCATTCAGCAAGCTCAAGTCAAAGTATGTTGATGACAGTGAAAAGTATTATGCGATATTGGGCTGCAGCAAGGGTGATCCGAATGAGCTGATAAAAAAACAGTATAGAAAACTGGTTTTTGAGTATCATCCGGATAAGATCGCGTCAAAGGGGCTTCCGGAAGAATTTATTAAGTTTGCAAATGATAAGTTCCGCGAGATTCAGGAGGCATATGATGCTGTCAGGAAGGAGAGGGGGTTATAACGGCCGGATTTAAACCAGTCTTTGCGGGATGACAGAGCCTTCAAAGGTGAAGAAGATTATTTTATTTCAAGTTCTGAAAGGCGCCCGGTAATTTTTTCTCCGACAGAAATCAGATCCTGTTCAAGCTGCTGAAGGTCAGATATACGTTTCCTTAATTCCCGAAGTTTTGAAGCGCCGGACTTCAGTATTTTTTTAAGCTGGTCCACTTCGTCCAGGTCAACGTTTGTAAGACCGATCAGCTCTCCTATCTCCTCCAAAGAATACCCGAAACGTTTTCCGCGAAGTATCAGTCTCAGACGAGTCCGATCACGCCTTTTGTAAATACGATGATTCCCTTTGGTCCTTCCGGGTGATATCAGTTCTTTTTCTTCATAAAATCGGATTGAACGCGTAGTGATATCAAATTTTTCGGCAAGCTCTGAAATTGTGTAATAGTTTTTGTTTTTGCGTTCTTTCATGAATGCGCTCCGATAATTTGTCCTCTTTACTGCAATTGAAAATTAACGTTAAGGTTAAGTTATTGAAAAGACCGTTTAGTGTCAAGATGATAAATCAGTAGTGTCTTTCAAGCTGATTAAAATAATATTGTCGCCATTGATTCCGGGCAATCGCCTTTTACCTTGATTTTCATGAATGAGCAAAGTATGTCGGTATGAGCATTTTGATGCGACCGGGGCACTGTTGCGGTTTGTCTGATCCCTGACAAGAATGATGGATTTTGAATTTGCCTTAAATTAAAATAAATTTTATTCGGAGGTGATATGCCGAAGCGTACAGACATTAAAAAAGTTTTAATAATTGGATCGGGACCTATTATTATCGGGCAGGCATGCGAATTTGACTATTCAGGCACCCAGGCTTGCAAGGCTCTGCGGGGCCTGGGTTATGAAATCGTGCTTGTTAATTCCAACCCTGCTACGATTATGACGGATCCGGGGACTGCGGATAGAACCTATATTGAGCCCCTTAATATAGAGGTTTTGACCAAAATTATCGATATGGAACGGCCGGATGCCCTTTTACCTAATCTAGGCGGCCAATCGGGCCTTAATCTCTCTTCTGAACTGGCGAGCGAAGGCATCCTGGATAAATATGGTGTAAAAATTATCGGTGTAAATGTCGATGCAATTAAACGCGGAGAGGACAGGACGGCATTTAAGGAGACTATGGAGCGCCTCGGGATTGAGATGCCGAAAAGTCAAACCGTAAATACGGTTGAAGACGCGGTGCAGGTTGCCGAAGAACTCGGCTACCCTGTTGTGATTCGGCCTGCTTATACCATGGGAGGAACAGGCGGCGGAATGGTCTACAATGTAGAAGACCTTCGAATAATTGCCGCGCGGGGTCTGGCTGCCAGCATGGTCCATCAGGTGCTGGTTGAGGAATCGGT
>JAQYVL010000010.1 GCA_030145525.1 Desulfobacterales bacterium | reverse complement strand
TTGTCCCCCTTGTTCGCTATAACCTATTAAAAATCTCTTCCTGGTTAAGATTTCCCTTCATATCAACAGAAAAAGCCCTTCAAAAAAAATCTGACATATATCTTTGAAATCGCAAATTATACATGGATGCGCCACTGAGGATACAATCCCGAAGAATATTGCCTATGATTTAATAAAAAAAATGTACTTAATTTGTGCCTGTCATGACACAAAAATACTAAAAACACCTTGCATTTCCCAACTTCTTAGGCACAAAAAAAGCCAATGAAATCATGCCAATAGCTGAAATCATTGGCTTTTTATTTTGTACTTAATCCGACTCAAAATCCTCCGGGGGCAACTCCATGCGAGTTCGATTCTCGCCTCAGGCATTCAAATAAAAACAGGAGGTTAGCTGATATCAGCGCCTCCTTTTTTATTTGGTCGTTTTTAGCTATTTTTTACTTTATTAATCGGCTGATTTTATTAAAATAAATAAGTTATTACCCTCTTTTAAAGTTATTACCCTTTCTTTTGCCATAAAGCACCAGGGCCACGCCCAAGGCACTTAACACACCCTGATTTTTGAAGATCTTTCAGTACTTTTCTTATCATATCTCTACTCACTCCCATACATGCACGTTCAAGTTCATAAAGAGTAAAAGTTCCGGGAAAACTGTTGACTGCTGCTTATACCTGTTCTGTTTTTGCTCCCCGTGAGCTCTTTTTTATCCTGGCAACGCTTTTTTTAAATTCACGATATGTAGACTGGAATGTTGCAAGCATAAAATTGATATAATGCCAGGATTATGCTTTTTTTTATGCCAATCCCGGGAACTGAGTTCAGGTATTCTCCGGGGAAGTATAAAGTATCCATAAAGAAAAAAGGTTATTTTGACTTTTTACGAAGCCGTCAATATTGATCTCGACAAATATAGAACTATATGAAATTTTATAACAAAATCATGATTGGTTTTTTTGAGATGGCAATATTCAGCTAAATAATATAGAATATTATAACCAATTGAATGATAACTATTTTCAAGCAATGAGAAAAAGAGATGAATCGTCATGTTTTTCAATTTGTCTTTGCAGCAGGTATACTCTTTTGCAGTCTGGCGATAGCAGGAGAAAAGCTGTGGGTTATATCTGAAAATGCTGATCTGAAGATGAATAAAAGAATATCATCACCTGCGATTGCTTCCCTTTCAAAAGGTGCAGAGCTGGTTATTATATCCCATGATAAAAAATGGTACAAGGTTATAACCCGGAAAGATGAAAAAGGCTGGATTCATCAAAACCATGTGTCAGGTAATCCTCCCAAAAGACCTGAATCTGAAAATTTAAAAGAACTTTTAGGCGAGCTGCCTGAAAGCAGTATTAAGCCTGAAACAGCCCGCATTGAAAGAAGCATCCGGGGCCGCATTCAGGTGAAATCAGATGCTGCGGACCAGCAAAAAGAAGAATCAGGCCAAATCCGGAAAAAACTGCCGGACCCGGAAGTGAAACCGATCGAAAATCAGGAAAAAGCATCCATAGAATTTAAATCCTATAACAGTAAAACGGAGAAGAATCATCTGCCGGAGAGAATCTGGGCAGCCAATAAAAATATAGAACTGAAAGCTGAAAAAAAACGATCTGCAGACACAATTAAACTCCTTGAACCGGGAAGCGAGCTGATAGTCATCTCTTGTGAAGAGAGTTGGTATCAGGTTGAAACATCTGAAGGGGAGAAAGGGTGGATCCATCAGGACGATGTTTTAAAATAGTTTATTCCTCAATTATACAAAGTGAAGCGCAGCAAAGAAACCGGGCTTTTTAAAAAGCCGTCAAACATCATATCATGATGGCTCAACTAATTGACATGTCTGATCTTACAGGATATGAATAACACAAAATTACAATTCAGAAATCATTTGCTAAAACAAATACTCAAGCGATATAATCTTACCATCCATCGATTAATATTTATGAAATAACATGAAAAATTTTTAGTATTATTAAAATGATACAGATATCTTTCCTGAAAATTTTTAACAAACGCCGGGTAAAGCTTTTTGCCGTTTTGACGGCATTTTTAGCTTTCAATTCCTTTGCAACTGCCCAGAATGAATTTGAAGCCTGGAAAAAGACCACCATTGATTCCTTTCAGAAATACAAGGACGAAAGAGACGGTGAATTTGTTAAATTTTTAAAGCAGCGCTGGGTTGAATTTCAAACTTCCAAAGGGTTTGTGAGGGACAAAACACCAAAGCCTGAAAAGATACCGGTTGCTGCCCCAAAATCCTTTAAGCCGATTATTCCAGGCGAGAAAAAGGTTGAAATAAAAATACCGGTGCATCAACCTTTAGCTGTAAGAAAGCCGATCAATATACCTGAGCCCGCACCGGATATTCAGCAAAAAAGCAGCAGGCTGGGACTGTTATTTCACAACACTCCGCTTACAATCTATTTTGATGCCGATTTTCAATTCAAGCCTATCGATAATATAAATCAAAAATCGATCAGTGCTTTCTGGGACAAAATGAGCCGGGCGGATTATGAAATTTTTATCGCTCAAGCTCAGGAATATAAAAACCGTCTGCAGTTGAATGACTGGGGATATCACTATCTTTTGTATGAAACAGGTAAACATATCTATCAGGGCAACAGAAATATGACCTATCTGTTCGTATGGTTCATGGCTTCAAAGTCAGGCTATGAATCAAGGGTGGGTTATGCAGACAATCATATCTATCTTTTAATGCCCGCATCTACCAAAATTTTTGGCACACCATATCTTACGCTGAAAGGGAAAAGGTTTTACGCTCTTTTTTTTAATCAGGAACCAGAGCATTTCAAGAAAATATTTACCTATAAAGGGACTTACCCTGATGCGGATAAACCCATGGATTATCGGATTGGTAACTTGCCTCTTTTAAGCGTAACTTTGAAACAGAGAGACCTGAAGTTTAAATACAAAGGAAAAGCCTATTCGATCCCAATGATATTCAACAGGAACCTGATTGATTTTCTGGAATACTATCCCCAGACAACGATCGACTTGTATTTTAATGCCAGGGTGTCACCGGAAATCGAACATTCCTTAATAAAGGGGCTGAAACCTTTAATCGAAAACCGCTCTGAAAGAGATGCCGTAGGCCTGCTCCTTAGATTTACCCAAACGGCCTTCGACTATAAGACAGATGGAGTGCAGTTCGGGAGAGAAAAATATCTGCTGCCTGAGGAGACGTTATATTATCCCTTCTCAGATTGTGAGGACCGTTCTTTGTTATTTTCAAGGCTTGTTGAGAAATTGATAGGAATCGAAATTGTTGGTCTCAGCTACCCCGGTCATATTGCCACTGCTGTCAAGCTCAGCGGAGAAGTCCGGGGTGATTTTGTGACAGATGGTAATGTGCGCTATATCATTTGTGATCCGACATATATCAATGCGGATATCGGGATGGCCATGCCCCGATTTAAGAATGTCAACCCGGAAATTATCGTGATTAAATCGTCAACCCGGGAGGGATAAAAAAGGGCATTGCAAAAGAGGAACAACTATAAGAAGATTGAGCTGATATCCATTTGGAAAGGATAGATCAGACAAAATAGTCATTTATGTAAGAGCATTGATTATACCAGTAATGCTTTACACAAACCAAAAGGAGGATTTGGATATGAAGAAGTTATCGTTATTGATGCTTGTCTTGGGTTTGGGAGTAATATTGATTGCAGGATGCAGTACCACTCCGAAAGCTGTTCCGGATAGCAGTGAGCTTGCCGATGCCCCATCATGGGTGCTTGACGGAGGCGGATCAATAGAGGGCGGCAGCGCGGCCGTGGGTTCTGCCAGAATAGGAAACGCAGGGATGAATTTTGCCCGGACAGAGGCCCTGGCCAATGCCAGAGATGAGCTTGCCAGGCAATTAAGCCTGAAAGTTAAAAACATGGTGAAAAATTTTACGCAGACAACCGGCATCGGCGATGATGAAACCGTTGATAAAGTTTCTTCTCAGGTCTCCAAACAGGTGGCCAATCAGACATTGAACGGTTCTAAACAGAAAGATACGTGGATATCTCCGAGTTCCAACCTGTACGTTCTTGTGGTCATCGACAGTTCTTCATTAAAAAATGCAATTAAAAATTCGGTAAAGACCAGTTTTAAAAATGAGCAGGCCCTGTGGCAGCAGTTTCAGGCCAAGAAGGGGCACGATGAACTTGACAAGGAAATTGAAAAAGAGTTCGGGGAATTTAAAAATCAGTAATTTTTAGAGGATTACGGGGAAAGTTTCCGGCCCTGTTTTTATTTTAACTTCTTCCCTCCCTTCAGCAGGGAGGGAAGGGGTTTACAGCAACGGAGGTTCCTTGAAAAAAACCAACTGTTTTTTTCTGTGTTTGTTTTTTTTGCTGGCATCATGCTCTTCCAAACCGGGTGCCGTTCATACTGGAAAACCTGACTGGTTTTATAAACCAAGTGCGGGTGGTAAGATCGGCGGTATCGGAATTGCCGGAGAGCATGTAAGTGGTTTGAACGCCCAGAAATCCTTGGCGATTGAGCGGGCGATCGATGATATCGCCAAACAGCTCGGGGTGGAGGTTAAACAGATCACCACTGTCACCTCTGTCGGCAATCAAGATACTGTTCGAACGGAAATAGCTACTTACAGCATTCAAACCGTAAACGGTGAAGTAGTCAAGGCGGTCATCATGGAATTCTGGGAAGATCCGGAATCCAGCAAGCTGTATGTTTGGATGGTAGTTAAATAATGACATGTTTCCCTGGA
>JAQYVL010000009.1 GCA_030145525.1 Desulfobacterales bacterium | reverse complement strand
CTGAACACCGATAACCTTGCCCTGAATCAGGATTTCGTTGAATGCATACGTCACCGGCTTAAAGGCCGGATTTTCAGGGCAAAGTTCGATCTGTTTTTCCCGCAGAAAAAACCGTTTGACCGTTGCCTCTTCCTGGTGAATCAGCGCGACGATAATCTCACCGTTTTCAGCAAACTGACGCGGCTCGCAGATCACAATATCCCTGTCCAGAATCGCCGCATTTTTCATCGAATCCCCTCTTATTCTGAGAGCAAATAAATTTGTCCCCAGATAAATGGAGGAATCCACCACGATACTGCCGTCCCACTCCTGCTGGGCATACAGAGGCAACCCCGCAGCGATGCTGCCGATAACAGGCACCTCTACCCATCGCATACTGCCGGTTGTCTCCTGAATACGATTCAGCAGCAAAAGATTACGGCCATAGCGGCCGTCACGCCTCACAACCCCTTTTGCCTCAAGCATTTTTATCATCTGTGAGATGGCGGCGTGGCTTACCCCCATATCTGAAGCTGCCTGACGCAGACTGGGTGATTTCCCGGTACGGGCAACCTCTTCTTCCAGATAATGGAGCAGCGTTTTCTGTTTCATCGTCAATTCAACAGCCATTGCCATACCTCCTTGTTTCAATTATATACCACCCTATCATATCCAAATGTAAATATCAATGTAAATATTATTGTAAATATTATTGTAAATATTGTTTATGCTAGCTAATTTACAGAAAATCGACACCCTCATAAGGTTCTTTCTGATCCCTTGACACATATGGCAAATACACGTATTTGATAACAAATCTTTTATCCTGAAAATCAAAAGCATATAAAAGAGAGGGGATTTTGCTGAAGAACAGATACTGAAATTTCAAATTCAGTGAGGGCAACTGCAATTTTTAGGAGATCTGTCTTATGGAAAAAGTGGTAGTACAAAAGTTGAGAAAAGATTTTATCACCCAGGAAATCATTTTGAACTCTACGGCAGTTCCGGCCTTAACGTACTTTGCACTGACCTGCTTTTCATTTGCAAAAGACAATGTTTCAATTTTTGCTCTTCTGACTGTGATTGCCTCAAGCGCCGCTTTGTTGTATGGATATACCCAGAGAAAAATATCCAGCCGAGCCATTTATCAGGCGATTCAAAACAGCCTTACCGGGAAAGTCGACCCTGAAACACAGTTACGGGCCAAAATACAGGCATTTCAATTTCCGTATATCACTGCGGGCACCTTTTTGATCCGCTGGACGGTTATCGGAAATTTAATTGTAGTCGTCCCGTTCCTTCTCAGGAATGAACTGACGTTCACCAACTACCTGCTGGTTTTATCGATGTTATTTTTTGCCGGCATCACCACCATGCCCTTTGCCTTCTTAAATTCAGAAAGGGCTGTCTCCGAGTTCTTAAAACTTCCTGAAATTGCCGCTATTGATGTCCAGCAGCATAACTACTTGAAACTTCAAATAACTCCTAAAATCATTCTGCTGCTTTTATTTATTTTAATTCCGCCGGTGGGAAATCTTATCACAGGAGTCTTTTCAGCTCTGCAGAATGACATCGAAATTTCTGCGATCAAGCTTGGCTTTTTTATTTTAGTTTTTCAGGCACTGTTTTTTTCAATTTTAAACGGTGTTCTTTTTACCCGGAACATTAAACGTTCCCTTACGGAAATTATTTCTTTTCTGAAGGATATCGCAGAAGATGAAGGAGACTTGAGGAAAACCATCACCTCAACATCAAATGATGAATTTGGGGAGCTGGCAAAATGGTTCAACCGTTTTATCAAAAAACTTCGCGTAATGATCAAACAGATTTCTGAAAATGCAACGCTGCTTGAAAAATCATCAAAAAGTTTTGCTGATCTCTCCAGACAGGCATCCGATATGGGAAGCAAAACCTCATTGCACTCGAAAACGGTAGCCGCTTCAGCAGAAGAAATGAGCTCCAATCTTACCTCTGTTGCCGCCGCTATGGAGCAATCGGCAATCAATGTGAATCTGGTTGCCACGGCTACAGAACAGATGACCAGCACAATCAGTGAAATTGCCGGAAATTCCGAAAAAGCACGCTTAATTGCAAATCAGGCTGTATCCTACGCAAAAAATGCATCCGCACAAGTCGATGAACTGGGAAATGCCGCCCGGGAAATCAGCAAGGTTACCGATACGATCAACGACATCTCACAACAAACCAATCTGCTGGCACTCAATGCAACCATTGAGGCTGCAAGAGCAGGAGAGGCCGGCAGGGGCTTTGCGGTTGTCGCCAATGAGATTAAAGAGCTCGCAAAACAAACCGGTGAATCCACGCATGAAATCAGAGGACAGATAGAAGGAATCCAAAACTCCACATCCGGAACGATCTCCCAGATAGGAAAAATTTCAAAAGTGACCGATGATGTCAATGAAATCGTATCGGCCATAGCAGCGGCAGTGGAAGAGCAGCAGGTAACCGCCAGGGAAATCGCCGGAAACATATCACAGACCTCGGCCGGAAACCAGGAAATTAATCATAATATTGCTCAGACTTCACTGGTGTCCAATGAAATTGCAAGGGATATCTCAGAGGTCCATAACTTCTCAATTGAGATGTCGCAGGGAAGCGATGCAATCAGCAAAAGTATGAAAGAGCTGGCAAGCCTGTCCGACAGGCTGAAGAAAATGGTAGACCAGTTCAAAATTTGATTGTTGTGACTCCGACTATGGGCAGAAACTCAAACATGGTTTCGAAGCTTCAGCTCGACTGGATGGGGGTTCAGGTATCGTTGCCGCTTTAAATAGGGCTGGTCATATTTACGCACATAATGATTGATCAGGGTCAATGGCACGATCAGCGGAACGTACTCGTTCCGGTACTGATCAATAATCGAGATCAGCTCCTCTTTTTCATCTTTTGAAAGTTGTTTTTTAAAGCAGCCCATCATATGCAAAAGCACATTTCCATTTTTTTTATTGGTGGGTTTGAACCGGAGGGCGTCCATCATTAAAGATTCGTATTGTTCGTACAGTTTGTTTATAGAAAACCGTTTCCAGGCCGCAACCAATTTCCCCATTTGGCGATAATGTTTTTCGCTGTGTGAAAAAAACAGCAATTTATGCCGGGTATGAAAATCCACAATATTTCCAAGATTCTTACCGCTCATCAGGCTTTCCCGCCATCTTCTCAGGGTAAAAATGTTTTCAATAAAATTTTCTCTGAGCCTGGGATCATGTAACCGCCTCTCTTCTTCGACCGGTATCATGGGGAAATGGTTCATGAATGCTTTGGCAAAAAGACCGATCCCCTTATTTACAGATCCTCCGTCAGGATGATATACCTTAACACGTTCCACGCCGCTGCTTGGGGATTTGCTTTTAAAGATAAAACCGCAAAGGTCCTCCCCTTCCAGTGTCTTTAACTTTTTTCGTGCCCACCCGAGCATCCTGTTGGTATGATCCACTCCGGTTTTGGAGGTGAACAGACGGGGGCTGTCCGGAGATCCAACCAGGCGGAGTGTTTCCCTTGGGATTCCCATTCCGCACTCAACCTCCGGGCATACAGGAACCCATTGCACATACCGGCCCAGTGTGTCGGTAATGAAACGGTCCCGGTTGTGGCCGCCATCGTAGCGTACATTTTCGCCCAGCAAACAAGTGCTGATTCCAATTCTAATGGGAACGCTCATGGAAAGTCCTCCATCCTGAATATGGATCGTTTATTTGATTGCGAGATTGAGGCTGGAAAGGCATTATCAATTCAGCCCTGATCATCAGAAATTCAAATGGATTTTCAATTATAAAATCATATTATAACCGACTCAAAACTTGATGGACGCGTAAAAAATCTATCAAGACTTCATCCTTCAGTCAACTGCAGCTGAGTTTTGATTTCTTTCGGTTTGAAGGTAAGGACTTTCGTTTCGCTCACGGATGACCCTGCGAATCGCACGGCGACCCTCTTGTGTAACCAGACAGGCAAAAGTAACAATAAAGCAGCGCCGCCCCTTTCTGCTCCATTTTAAGGCCCTTGTTATGATATGCATTTTTATAAAGCACCACATTAGCTTATGCAATACAATTACTTGCTGATATTGATAAAAACTGCCATACATGCAAACATATATTAAATAATTTCATGCCATACAATATATGCATGACATCCTGATTATGAAAACCCGTCAATTTATATTTTAATTGGGATCAATATTTGATGCACTCGTAAAAAGTCCGAAAATTGCTATATTTCAGATTCGTACCATAATAATTTCAGTTGGTTATATAGTCAAATTTTGACTTTTTACGAATGCATCAATATTCCCGGACTATCACAAGAGGCCCCCTTGCCGGTTCTGATTTGAATGATTATCGTCTAACTGTTTAATCTGATATGGGGATGTAAAATGAAATTTATCATGTTCACCATTGCATTTATCGTTGTTGTCGGCCTGACTTCCTGGTATGTGGCCAGGCAACTTCTCGGCCCGGCAAAACTCGATCGGCGCAGGAGATACATCGCTATTTCTGTAATTGTTTTCATTGTGCTTGCCACACCGGTTACCGTCATTTTTCGCGGTTTCGGGATTGAAAACCTCGCCGTAGATGTCATGGCATGGTTCGGCTATACCGGCCTTGGTTTCTTAAGCTTTGTACTGACATTGCTGGTGATACGGGATAGTATCCGGCTGTTATCGGCTGTTGTCCGGAAAATACGAAAGCAGCTTACCCGATGGGCTGCAGGCGGTAATGACAATTTCGAAACATTGGATCATGACCGCCGACAATTTCTTTTGAACAGTGTGAATACGGGCATTCTGGCAAGTGCCGGAGTCTTCACCGGATACGGTATAGCAGAAGCCAAACAGATACCGGGTGTTAAAGAAGTGCCGATTTCGATCAAAGGCCTTCCCCAGGATTTGGACGGATTTAGAATCGTTCAGATAACAGACATACATGTAAGCCCTACCATCAAACGAAATTTTGTCGAAGGTGTTGTTGATGTGGTCAACAGTCTTTCTGCCGATGTGGTGGCCCTGACCGGCGACCTGGTGGACGGATCGGTAAAACGTCTGGCCTATGACGTTGATCCTCTGAAACAGATTCGTTCCACATACGGTAATTTTTTCGTCACCGGAAATCATGAATATTATTCAGGTGCATTGGCCTGGATCGAGAAGGTCCGCGCCCTGGGATTTACCGTATTACTGAATGAAAACCACCTGGTCACCCATGGCCGGGGACGGATATTGCTTGCCGGGGTGACGGATTACAGGGCCGGCCGTTTCTACAGAAGCCATCAGTCGGATCCCTTGAAAGCCCTTGCAGACGCTCAACCCGCTCATGTAAAAATCCTGCTGGCTCATCAGCCGAAAAATATATTTGATGCCGCCAGAGCAGGCTTTGATCTTCAGATATCCGGGCATACACACGGAGGCCAGTTTTATCCGTGGAATCTGTTTGCAGGGATAGCACAGCCCTTTGTAAAAGGTCTTCACCGGCATCAAAATACACAAATCTATATCAGCGGCGGCACCGGCTATTGGGGCCCGCCCATTCGCCTTGGTTCTCCGTCAGAAATCACGCTCTTAAAGCTGATACATACATGACACAAAACCTTCAATCCTTTCTCATGTCTTTAAAATAGCTGTTTTTCGCTCCGGATACAGTATCTCATCTACAGCTTGACAGTCTCATAAAAAGCCATCATAGTTTAAATGTCTTTATTTTTCTTGCAAGCGTTTTGCGTGATATTCCAAGCGCTTCAGCGGCGCGGCTTTTATTTTCGTCATACTGCAAAAGCGCTTTACGGATGATATCTTTTTCAAAACTGCCAACATTATCCTGAAGATTTAACCCGTAGGCAGCAATGGTTCCGGGGTCAGTCTCGTTTTTATCTCCGGAATGGGAATCATTTCTGTTTATAAAGTCAATTGTTTTTACCGCCAGATAACGCTGAATTATATTTTGCAGCTCCCGTACCCTTTGCCTGGAGCATATGAGCGCACCGGTTGATGCCTTCATTTAACTGCCTGTAGGTGACAGGTTCATCCTCAAAAATGACAGCTGTTTTATCAGGATGCATAATATTGTGTTTGTAAGGTATATATCCTATATTCCATGGAATTGATGACATATCTTTCTCCTTTCCTATTTCGATTAATATATCATTAACAATTTATCTAGAATGGTTTATTTGCCGGTAAAGACCGGTTTTCGTTTTTCAATAAAAGCCGTTTGCCCTTCTTTCAGATCATCACTGTTGAACGCTTCAGCTATCAGGGTTTCTGCCTCCATCATATCTTCGGATTCAAGAAAAGGATGTTTCCCGATCATGTTTATGATTTTTTTGATCCCCTTCAGGGAAAGGGGGGCATTTTTTGAAATTTCTTCTGCCATACGATAGACAGTTCCTGAGAGATCGCTGATAGGCACAAGATGATCGACAAGCCGCATATTCTTGACTTCCGACCCCTGATAGGTATGCCCTGTAAAAAAAATCTCCCTTGCTTTGGCCATTCCGATAACCTCGATAAACTGTTTTAAACCTTCCGGGTGATATATAATGCCCAGCTTCGCAGGCGGCATGCCGACTTTGATATGGTCCGCTCCGATTCGGATATCACAGCACATGGCAAGATTCAATCCGGCGCCAAAGCAATATCCGTTTATCATGGCAATAACCGGAAAAGGAAAATTCTTTATGCTGTCAAGAGCCAGATCAAGGGGATTGTCTGTTTTCAAAATTTCTAAAGCCTCAGGTGTGAGATCTGTTGGAATGGCAGTAATATCATACCCGGCAGAAAATGATTTGTCGGAATTTCCTGTAATGACTACCGCCCGAACAGAATCTTCCTCTTCCCATTTTTTCAGGGTCAGATGAAGTTCCACCAGGAGAGAGGGAGAGAGGGCATTTCTTTTCTCAGGACGATTCAGTTTCAGTGTTCCTATCTTTTTCGAGATCTCTTTAATCAGTTCTGCATTTTCCATATCCGGTTCCTTTATCTGGCGTTAAAAAAGGTTGTCTGTCTCCATAAAGAAAAGTCCACTTGAACAATTTCTCCATAGCCTGGGGAAGCTGCTTAAAATAGTCAACAAACTGAATGGTTTTATTGTACTGGTCTTCCATGGCTTTTTTATTTTTATAACCGCATCCCAGTGCAATAAGATGAATTTTTTTCTGCCGGCAGAATTCAACCCCATGAGACACATCACACCCGAAATTTGATTCCCCATCTGTAATATGTATCAGAATATTTCGTTTGATCTTCCCCGGCATCATATTTGCCGCTGCAATGATTGCCTGCCCTGAAGCTGTTTGTCCTGAAGGCGGTATGAAAAGTAGATTGTTTCCTTTCAGTAATGTTGAAATCATGCAGATCCCATTGACTTCGAAATAACCCTAAGCGTTCATACGGTTGTGGTAGCCTTTAAGTGCTTTGTGAATATTGGCGACGGTATTCTCAACCATCTTCCATTTACTGCCCCGCATTGAACCGCTTGCATCGATAAGAAGCCCCACACTCCAGTCAGCGCACGGGATACTTTCAATTTCCTTGAAGCATTTTCCTGTTCGGTGGTATCATAACAAGAACGTGCATATGATCCATCCGAACATTTAACTCTATAATCTCGGAATGTAATTGTTCCGAGAATGCCCGAATACAGCTATCGACTTCTACACCAATTTTATCAGTGATAACTCGATATCTGTATTTCGGTGTCCAGACTATATGGTATTGGCAATGCCATATCGCTTGTGATAACTTTCGAAATCGGCTCATTTGTTACTCCTTTGCATGTGTTGTGGGGACAACTCATCTTAGGTTGTAACAATGAGTCGTTCAGATGGCAAAGCCACTGAACTCTGACCTTGCTCAGAGAGCATGGGTTTCTATATTAGACTGAAAACCGGCCATATTTTCTGTGTAAAATTTTGGTAATTGGATATCCATCCTATCCCGACCTGATCTACGCCCGATCTAAAGATATTTAGTTTTTATACTGTCAACTCATAACCGGCTCCGAATTCCGGAACATGGAAACGGTTTGCATCAACGTCAAAATTATATAAATTGCTTTTCAGCAGCCTCGAGGGGGCGTAGATCCCTTCCAGACTTAATTTGAATGTTCCAAAATGAATTCCGACAGATTTGGCTGACTGCAGTTCAAGATGCGTGCGTACGGCATCCCTGGGATCAAAATGGTAAGGGCGCATAAACCAGCGGGGCTCAAAGGCTCCAATGGGAAGAAAGGAAAGAAACATGGGGCCGAATTTTTCTGAAATGAGTTTTAAAAAACGGCCGCGGGCCGTGTCGCCGGCAAAATAGATATTACCATAACGGGTCTCGACAACAAATCCCCCCCATAATGTTTTATCCCGGTCAGATAAACTGCGTCCGGAAAAATGCTGCGCCGGAACAAAAAAAAGTTTCAGATCTCCAAAATTCCGATGCTGCCACCAGTCCAGTCCCTGCGCTTTTAAAATCCCGTTCTCTTTCAATAAAGAGGCGTTGCCCAGGCCGGTCAGTACCAGAGGATGATGTGTTTCATACAGTCTAATCAGGGTCGGCATATCCAGATGGTCGTAATGGTTGTGGCTGATGAGAATGACATCAATCGGCGGCAGTTGATCGATCCTTAAACCGGGCCTCCGCACCCGTTTAGGGCCTATCCAGCTGAATGGACTCGCCCTCTCTGACCAGATGGGGTCTGTGAGAATATTGATGCCGTCCACCTGAATCAGAACGGTTGCATGACCGATAAACGTATACCGTATGCCTTTTTCAATATACCTATCCGGTGGTTTTTTCCTGTCGGCTACGGGAATATTATCCGGCCATTCTGCATTATAGTTCATAAAAAATGCTTTAAAAAAGGCCCTTGCCCCCCTGTGCTGGAATGGTTCGAGATTTGAAAAATGAGTTCCGTCAAAATGATCATTAATACGGGGAGTCGGCCAATCCGGATGGTGCCCGCATCCGGAGAAGCCTGCAAGGCCGGTCATCCCGCCTAATGCGCCGGATGAAAGCAGAAATGCTTTTTTAATGAACCGCCTCCTGCTGATTAAACGGACAGTATTCCCGGGGACGATCCGCCTGTCTTCAAAATGTGAGACATGTTTTTTTATGGAATCCATATCAAAAAAATAAAAGGTTGTTCAGACTAGAGTAGTGTATCCGATTTATTTCGAAAACGTTTTCCTTATTTTATATGCCTACCTGTTTTATCAAAAATAAACAACTTGGTAAAGATGGCCTTCCAAATTCACTCTACAAAATTAAAAAAATAAAAAGTCAAAAAAGCCGTTTGTGAATCTCATATCATTCAAAACCAAATGACCTCTTACTAGATTATCAATTGACATCTATCGAAAAATACAGCTATATGAGTGTAATTAAAGTTATGAAAAAATAGTAAAAAAGATCCGCCCATTCCACCAAACAATCTGTAACTCGTCTGTTTATGATGAAAAAAAGTATATTTTTTCTTATCCTTGCAATTGCAGCCGCCGCAACCCTTCTGTTTCTGAACTATGAATGGGATATTGAGAAAGATATCCTTTACCTGAAAAACAGAAATACAATTCTTTCCGATAAAACCTGGGAAGGGGAAAAACTGATTTATTATGAAGTAGACGGAACGACCAGTTTCCTGGTCAAGGATGAAGTGGAATATATCGGTTATCAAGAATTTCAGGAAACGACGGACGGACGGGAATACCTGTCCCATAACTTCAATCTGCTAAAAGGGAAAATACAACAAATTCTGAAACCCTGGGAAACTGAATCTGCCAAGGTAAAAGAATGGTTTGCCGCAGTCAGGGATAACGTTACAGTATGGATACTTCTATTAATCATACCGGTTGCTTATCTTGTCACAAGACGTTTTCGCAAAAGGCCCGAGTCGGCAAAAACATCCATTTATAAAAAGGCCGGGACTGGACTGACCGCGGGAAAAAGCAGGGAAGAGGATAATCAGGATCTATCAGACACACTGAAAATCGTAAAATTTTTTCTTGAACTGTTTCGACTTCAAACAGGTGCATCAGAAGACGCTCCGACTGAACTGGCTCCGGTGGATATCCGGACAATCGGCAAAAACCAGGTCTATCAATTGCGTATTTTATATGCAGGAGAGTGGATCTCACGACGAATGAGCATCGGCCCTTTGGGTGAGGAAAGCGGCAGCAAAAGCAAATGCTTTTATGTAATTTATGATGTACATATGGTTCTCAAGGTCCCGCCAAAAAAACTGACGGATTTCGATACCTATATCGAAAACATAAAAAGCGAAAGGCATATTGTTGAAAAGCTCGCCCCAAAAGAGTGCATTGTCCCTAAAATCTCTGTCATCTTAAGAAGGGTCTATACCTTTCCGGGTGAAGCCGGGATGACTCCGGAAAAGCTTGAGGAAAAGTATATCCGTCTGCTGGGAACCCGCCCTGCCCTGCAGGAGTATCTGAAAATTGACGGCCGCTTTATTTTTTTTATGGATCTCTCAAAATATTATTTTCTGGGCCATATTATTGAATCCATCCATGATCTGAATCAGAAAATTTTTCAAGAAATTACCCAGCACTCCGGTATAATATGGGATGCACAGGGTTTTGCAGGGAGATACGGGCAGCCAAACGGTGCCATTTGCTTTAAAATCCAAAAAATTTATACCGAATTTGAGCGGGAAATACGAGATTATTCTGCTTCAATGGAAAATATTGAAAATCCGTATCAGTATCAAATCAGAAACTGGTTTTTAATCCACCTGACCGGCAACAGGGTAAAACCTGACAGGGAATCCCTTGACGATGAGAAAATTTTAAAAATTAACAAAACAGCCGAAGGGTTATTCAAAAAGAGATCAGATGAAATTGCCGCCTATCGGAAATCGGTACGACGGTATGTTCGTGATATCAGCTATGCACAAAATAAAGCTCAAATGGAAAGCATCTCCACCAACATTCTATCCCTTTTGGCCTGGCTTGAAGAAAAAAAGATAGCCATGCGGGATTTAAAACCGGACAATCTTCTTGTTGCGGGAGATCCGGCAGAGTATCCACACTTTTTAAAATCCGTCGAAAAATTCAGCGTTGGTTTAATCGATGTTGAAACAGCGGTAGACTACAATACTGCGAAGGGCGAAGTGATTCCTCAGCCTCAACTGGGAGGAACTCCAAACTATGCCACTCCCACCCATCTGTTTGACAATAACATCCTGAATTTTGTTTATGATGACCTGGCGCTTATCCTTCACCTGCAGGATTGGCAGGCAGTCACCGTCATGATCTATAAAATCGCAATCGGGAAAAATCTTTTCAACAAAACGGGAAAATCATTACCGGCAATCATTCAAACAATTCACAAAGCCGCTGCAGACAAAAAGCTTGACAGGGAAGTTGTTAAAGATATCAGCAAAATGTTCTGGCAGAGCGCTGCCAAAGAATTTAACGCTAACGTCGAAAAAAATGAATCATTTTTAAAATCCCTGATAATGACCCTGCCTGAAAAAGTAAAGAATCATTTGAATAAAGAAGTTTTGAGAACAAGAGAAGGAATTGTCAACACAATAAAAACGTATATCCGGTCGCAAACCGTATTTACCGATGCCAACAATCGCAAACAACTGGAAATGGCTTCCTGCAGAAAGATAATCGACCTTAAAGAAAAATGGGAAACCGGAAGCTCCGCTTCATTATCCGATAAAACAAAAAAAATCAAAGTGCTGAAAATTCTTGAAAGGCTGAAACTGCAGTCAGACCGGTTATCACAGGCTCTGGAAAAATTGAATGCGCCCTATGCCAGGCTGACTGTTTACGAAGTGTTGATCCTAATGTTTTCGGTTGTATCCAATTCAATGTACCACCCTGAATGGATAACAGGTTCCGGGAAAAAATTCCCGACAGGATCGAAGACAAAGAAAAATCCGGTGAAATAATTTATGACAATAATGGAAAAACCTGTAAAACAGACTGACGCCAGGATGGGAAACAGCCCCCGGGATCTGTCCGGATTTCTCAGGAAAAAGGGTGAAATGGTTTACTATCAATTCCCCAATCTTTCCAAATTCACGGACATCAAACATGCTGTTTTCACGCGTCTCTCCGGTTACAGCAGACCGCCATTTGAAAGCTTAAATGTTGCATTGAATGTGGGCGATGACCCGAAAAATGTAAAAAAAAACCGTAAAGCAATAGCCCAATGTCTGGGTATGGATGAACTGGTATTTGTAAATCAGGTTCACGGAGCGAATATTATCAGTCTGAAAAAGGAAAACACCGCAAAAGCCACCCTCTCAAAACAACAAGAAGGAGATGCTCTGGTTACGGACATACCCGGAAAATCAATCGCCATTCAGGTTGCAGACTGTCAGCCGGTGCTTTTATATGAACCTGCACGGAATGTGATTGCGGTTGTGCATTCAGGCTGGCGCGGCAGCATTCAGAATATAATCGGACGAACAATACAATGCATGAAATATGAATTCGGCTGCACGCCTGAAAAGATTGTCGGAGGAATAGGCCCATCTTTAGGTCCCTGTTGCGGAGAATTTATTCATTATAAAAAAGAAATCCCCGAAGAATTCTGGATCCATAAAACCGGAAATAACCATTTTGATTTTTGGGCGATAAGCAGTGAACAGCTATGCAAAGCAGGTGTACTTCCTGAAAACATACATATCAGCGGACTATGTACCAGATGCCGAACAAATTATTTTTACTCCTTTCGCGGACAAGGCACAACCGGTCGACTTGCAGGGGCAATCGGCTTAAAGAGACCGTAAAGATCCGATTGTGTGGCGAGTACAAACCATTGATTCATCCGTGAACCCGGTTCTTGCAGATATTATTGTTGACCCCCAGACTTCAGGCGGACTGTTAATTTCAATATCAGACAAAAATACGAAACGTTGTATCGACGCCATGAGACAGGAAGGAGTTGATGCAAAG
This sequence comes from Desulfobacterales bacterium, assembly GCA_030145525.1. Lineage (GTDB taxonomy): Bacteria > Desulfobacterota > Desulfobacteria > Desulfobacterales > SURF-7 > JAQYVL01. Next base: position 5,058 of record JAQYVL010000009.1, on the reverse strand, counting down.
GTAATCGGCGAGGTAACCGGCGATCATCAAAATGGGTTTATTGATGTAAAATAATATATTATCAGTTTGTTGTATCTTCTTTTATCCGAACGGAATTAATCTTCATAAACCGTTTTTTAACATTGACTTATACAGATCTCGTATGATAAAAGCTTTCCTTTGAATTAATTACTATGTTGGAATATTTTCAAAGCAGCCCAGCGATATTTGAAAAGGCTTCTTTGACTCTATCGTAAAAAGTCAAAAATACGATGGCAAAGAAAAAAGTTCGAGTTCAAGGCGAGCGAATTATGAGGAATGAGGTGTAGTTAGCCTACTCCGCAATGACGAATAATGAAGCTCAACGCAGAAATTGGACTTTTTACGAAGCCATCTTCTTTGCCATGAAAAAAGGACCCAGACGCGCCATAGTCGAACTTGCATATTACAGCAGTCTGGGATTTTCAATAGCGCTTTCAATTTTTATTGGACTATTTGCAGGCGTTTATCTTGACAGACAGTTCAATACAAATCCATGGCTTACAATGATAGGTCTGGGACTTGGAATCGCGGCAGGATATAAAAATATTGCGCTGGCAGTCAAAAAAAGCCGGAAACTTTAACAGAGATTTTCGCAGTGAATATTCAAGAGCGACTTTTAAAATTTGTAACCCGGACAAACTGGATCCTTTTTGCCGTTACAAGCACTGCCGGGCTTATTCTGGCTCCACTCACTTTTGCCCTTGGGATTATTTTCGGCGGTCTTATCGTCACAATCAATTTTCATCTGCTTGCAAGAACCCTTAAAAAAGCGCTTGCTCCGCCCTATCTCGCTTCCCATGGCTCCATACTGGCTAAGTATTATATCCGTTTCATAGCAAGCGGGATAATAATATTCGTGCTCATCTCAGGGCATCTTGTAAATCCTTTAGGCCTGATCATCGGGCTTTCAGTTGTTGTAGCAAGCATCATATCAGCAACCATGAGTGAACTGACAAAAATTATTTTCAAGGAGGCGATCTAAGGTGGAACATCCCTATCTGTTTTTTGTAAAACTATTTGAAATGATCGGACTGGATCACTTTGCCCATGAATATCCACATGTTGTTTATTCCTGGGTGGTAATGTCCCTTTTAATGATTGCAGGTGCTGTTGCATCAAAAAATATCACAATGATTCCTGCTAAAATGCAGAATTTTTTTGAAGTCGTGATATCCAGCATCGAAGAATTTATGGTAGAAAATACAGGTGAAGAAGGCAGATGGCTTCTACCCCTGGCAGCCACCGTATTCATATATGTTTTTGTCGGAAATCTGATCGGCCTTGTCCCTGGATTTTTCCCCCCCACCGCCAGCATAAATACAACACTTTCATGCGCACTCGTTGTTGTTGTTTTCACTCATGTCATCGGTATTAAATATCATGGCGTCAAGTACATCAAACATTTCATGGGACCGGTCTGGTGGATGAGTCCACTAATCTTCATGATAGAAATAATCGGACACCTGGCACGAATCCTTTCGCTTACCTTCCGTCTCTTCGGCAACATGATGGGGCATGAAATTGTCCTTGCAATTCTTTTCGCTCTTGCAGGTGCATTCCTCGCACCATTGCCGATTATGGCTCTTGGTATTTTTGTTGCTTTTGTTCAGGCTTTTGTATTTTTCCTGCTTTCCATCATCTATTTTACAGGTGCAATGGAACATGCACACTGATATGCAAGCAGGTCAATTTTGTTATTTTTTAAATTAGGGTTACTGGAAGAAGCCCGAGTTAACTTTTTCATTCAAGGAGGTTGTCAATGGAAGCTGAAGCTTTAAAATTCTTTGTGGCATGTGTGACAGCAGCAGGTTTTGGAATCGCCATCGCAGCATTCGGCTGCGGAATTGGACAGGGCCTCGGTCTGAAGGCCGCTGTTGAAGGTATTGCAAGAAATCCTGAATCATCAGGCAAGGTAACCGTTACCATGCTGATCGGTCTTGCCATGATCGAGTCTCTCTGTATTTATGCTCTTGTTGTTGCGCTGATTTTGATCTATGCCTCACCAATGGCTACAACAGTTACAGATCTGCTCACCAAATAAAAGCAGTTGCAGATAAGTTTTTAAAAGGGCTGTGCCTTTTCGATTAGGTGCAGCTCTTTTTTTATACCTGAAACAGCCATGAAAAGTTTACAGCGAATACACAAAAAGAAACAACCATAAAATATAAGCCATTACGATAGCCATTTCAAATCGGATTCAGGTTAAACTTGTGCTGTGCCGGAAATTATAGTTTAATAACTGATGAACAAATGGACTTTTAACAAAACCAACCATAATATTAAAAATTTTCATCGGCATATAATTAAACTGATCCGCAGGACTCATTGACCACGCAGAGAAAACAGATGTTGAAAAAGAAAACGATTATACCCCTTATCATTATATTATCCATAATTCCGGCATCTTTTTTCTTTGTTCGGGATGTCTATCAATATGCGGATAAACCGGCTGACGCGAGCACTAGAGAAAAAATCCTCATTATCCGCCCGGGTCAGAATATAACCCGAATATCTGCAAGCCTTCATGAAATGGGGATTATCACCAGCCCGATTAAATTTAAAATACTATCCCGTTTGAAAAGATTGGATAAAAAACTAAAAACAGGTGAGTATGCCGTATCCGCATCCATGTCTCCGAATGCTATCCTTGATAAAATCGTAGCCGGCAAGACCATACTGTATCGAGTCACCGTTCCCGAGGGGTATAACCTTTCCCAGATTTCAACAGTTATTGCGAAATCAAATCTCGGAACCTATGATGAGTTCTATCAATCTGCATCGGACCCGGTATTAACCCGTCAACTGGGAGTTGATGCCGACACCTTTGAAGGCTATCTTTTCCCGGATACACATTTTTTCCCAAAAGGGGTTACACCCCGAAAAATCATTCAAACCATGCTTAGCCGGTTTCAATCCGTATTTACGAAAGAATGGGAGAATAAGGCCGAAAAACTGGGTTTTTCCATACACCAAATCGTAACCCTTGCCTCCATTATTGAAAAAGAAACAGGAGCACCTTTTGAGCGGCCCGTTATATCATCTGTTTTTCATAACCGGTTAAAAAAAGGAATGCGACTCGAGAGCGACCCCACGGTAATTTACTCCATTCATAATTTTGATGGAAATATTACCAGAGCGCATCTCAATGAGCATACACCATACAACACATACAAAATAAGAGGGCTCCCTCCGGGACCGATTGCGAATCCAGGCAAAGAGGCAATGGAAGCGGCTCTTTTTCCTGCAGACACACCGTATCTCTATTTTGTTTCAAAACGTGACAGAACGCATAAGTTTTCGACCAATATTACAGAACACAATCGGGCAGTAAGAAAATATCAAATTTTAAGAAGATAATAACAATATGAACTATACGGATTTTTCAGATGAACAGCTTGCCGGCCAGCGTTTAATGGCTGGTTTTGACGGTACTCGATTAAATGAAAATCTTAAATTTTTAATCAAAAATCTTAAGATCGGAGGAATCATCCTTTTCAGTCGGAATCTGATATCCCCGGATCAAATCAGAGAATTATGCCTGGATGCTCAGGAATATGCGGTTTCCTGCCGTCAGCCGCCGCTTTTGATTGCAATTGACCAGGAGGGGGGCCAGGTGGCGAGACTGGAGGAGCCTTTTACAATATTTCCGGGAAACCCTTCCATGAAAAATAAAGAAGATGCTGCAAATTTTGCCCGGATTACGGCCGCTGAACTGAAAAAATCAGGTATCAACATGGACATGGCACCGGTAATGGATGTTCCGCCGAAAAATTTTAAAAGTGTCATGGAAGGAAGAGCGTTTGGAGATAATCCGGAATGGGTGGCGGAAATGGGGGCAACCGTGATAACTCATCTTCAAAAGAATATGACCATGGCTGTAGCCAAACATTTCCCGGGAATCGGGCGTACGAGCCTGGATTCACATCTTGACGCTCCATTTCTGGACACCCATATCTCTGAAATGGAATCAACAGATCTGCTTCCCTTTAAAGCGGCAATAAGCTGCAGGGCTGCCGGCATCATGCTGTCTCATATTCGATATAACCGTATTGATCCGGCTCGGCCGGCAAGTCTTTCCAGAATAATCGCAAAAGACCTTTTACGGGACCAAATGGGCTACAATGGCATCATTCTGACAGATGACCTGGATATGGGCGCAATAAAAAAATATTTTACGATCCAGGAGTCGATTAGATATATTATAGATGCAGAAATCGATATTGCGCTGATCTGCCATCAAGGTCCCGATATTTCAACTGCATTTGAAGAAATTTGCAAGCTGATCTGCACTTCGTCCAGCATCAGGGCCCAATCAATTGAGTCCTGCCGGAGAATGGCGAAACTGAAAAACAAATTTAACCTGTTATAAATAAACGGTTAAATTCCACCATCTATCTTCCGGATTGCAATTATGCCATAAAATGCAGGTAGGATATTGACACTTCAGCAAGAGTCTACTACGTATATATTCAGATCACCTCGTGGGAAATGTGTAAAACAAGAAAATACGCTGCTTCTCTTGAAAAATTGTAGAACCTATGCCCGGCTCTGATGGTGAGAAAACAATCATGCCAAACGGGGAACAAACAACAAATTTTTTAAATACTAATCAAAGATATACAGGTTCAGCTGAAGCGGACAAGCGGACCTCTCATGTAAAACCGTTTCTGCTGAGATTCGCACGAATTCTGTACCTGCCTTACAAATGGCTGTTTTTCATTCCATTTTTAGGAATCTCCACCTGCATATTCGGAACGTTAGCGATTATCCTTGCGTATCTTGTCTCGCCGAGATTCGGGAGCATTGTAGGCGGTTCTTTTTGGGCGAGGGTAAACTGCTTTTTCACACCGATGGTTGTAGAGGTTACGGGAAGAGAAAACATAGATAAAAAGCAATCCTATGTCATTGTATCAAACCACCAGAGCCATTATGACATTTTCGTTTTGTACGGATGGATCGGAGTCGATTTTAAATGGGTAATGAAGGCGTCCCTCAGAAAGGTCCCATTTCTTGGACCGTCCTGCGCAAAGCTGGATC
>JAQYVL010000008.1 GCA_030145525.1 Desulfobacterales bacterium | reverse complement strand
TGGAGGCTAAATTAAAGTACAAGTGGGAAGACTTAACGGAATGGGTTTTTTATAACACGAACGGCAGTTACATTAATTATACAAACTTCATTCACCGTGTGTGGATTCCGGCATCGAGAAAGGCGGAGCTTCAAAAAAGGTCACCACATGACATGAGACATACTTATGCAACATTGAGACTTTCAAAAGGTGATCCGCTTCCAGAAGTCAGCAAGGAGATGGGGCATGGTTCAACCAACATAACCTATAACACCTATTATAAATTTTTACCCAAGGAATCGAGGTATGATATCGACGAACTTGATGGAGGAGTTAATGAAGATGCACCTAATTGCACCCTATACGCACCCAAGACAAAAAAAAGGATCAGCCAAGTTGGCTAATCCCTTGATTTTATTGGAGGCGGCATCCGGATTTGAACCGGAGAATGTCGGTTTTGCAGACCGATGCCTTACCACTTGGCTATGCCGCCCCATAAAAAAAATGGAGCGGGAAACGGGATTTGAACCCGCGACTTCAACCTTGGCAAGGTTGCACTCTACCACTGAGTTATTCCCGCTCGGCAAAGCTTTTTGTTTAACTTTTTAATTTATTTTTGTCAATAGAAAAAGGGATCAGTTTTTTAGAAGTTTTCGGAATCTTACGAAATAATCTGCACCGGACCAGAGCGTAAATACGAGGGCGCCCCAGATAAAAAAGGTGCCGATTCCTTGCATATTTAATCCAAAATAACGGTAATGCAGCAAAAGCGGTATAATGGCTGCAATCTGAAAACCAACCTTATATTTTCCAAGCCATGAAGCTGAAATATCCCCTCCTCTTTCTGCAATAATACTGCGAAGCCCTGTTATGGCAAGCTCCCTTCCAATAATGACGCAAACCATCCATGCCGGCACCCAATCATAGTTTACAAGCATGATCAAAGAGGAAGAAATAAGAAGCTTATCCGCCAATGGATCCATGGCTTTCCCGAAATTTGAAACCAGGCCGCCTCGTCTTGCAAGAAACCCGTCAAAATAATCGGTGATTGCTGCCAGGCTGAAAACCAAAGCGGCAAAAAAAGTGCATATTCTGTTCGGCGGAAACAGTAGGAGAACAACGATTATAGGGCTGGCTGCCATGCGAAACATGGTCAATACATTTGGGTTAAGTAATATATTGAATATACGAAGCCGTTGAAACATCATTATACCGTCTGTCTGGTTTTATTTACTTTTTTTTTCCCAGTCATTCAAAAAGGCTTTCAGCCCTTTGTCTGTCATTGGATGCGCTGCAAGCTTGCTGAGGACATTATAGGGAATTGTTGCAATATCAGCACCAAGCAGAGCGGATTCAAGAACATGAAGCGGACTTCGAATACTGGCCACGATTACTTCTGTATTATACGCATAATTATTATAAATATCAACAATCTGTTCTACTAAAACAAGTCCGTCCTGTGAAAGATCATCCAGACGCCCGATAAAAGGGCTGACATATGTGGCGCCGGCTTTTGCAGCCATGAGAGCCTGAAGTGGGGAGAACACAAGTGTGACATTGGTTTTGATCCCCTCTGAGGCCAGGATGCGTGTCGCCTTGATTCCATCGATGGTCATGGGAACTTTGATGACGATGTTTTCACTGATGCTTGCAAGGGGCCGTGCTTCACTGACCATTCCCTCCGTATCGATACTGATTACTTCCGCACTGATCGGGCCGTCGACAACTTTACAAATTTCGTTTATAATATCTTTAAAGCTGCCATTCTCCTTTGCAATCAGTGAAGGGTTTGTGGTAACCCCGTCTACCATACCCATGCTGAGTGCGTCTTTAATTTCTTCAATATTTGCAGTGTCAATAAAAAATTTCATTTAGTCAAAACCTCCTTTTAATATGATTCGCAGCCTTATAAGGCCAATTTCCAATTTTGCATGATATTAGAAAAAGCAAAAAAACTTAACTATTTCAATATATAATTTTTACAGGGACGAGCTGTCAATCCGTCAAAAATTATGGGCAAAAAAGAGATGTTTCTCATTTGCCATTTGTTACACATTTTATTTTTCCGACCGGCCTGCAATAAACTTTTCCCTGCATGTGCTGCTGCAAAAATATAAATCCTTACCGTCATATTTCAAATGGTGCCCCTCCCGCTTGGGGAAATATATTTCGCAGAAAGGATCTTTTATCATGACATCATCAATCCTGGCATTTTCCGTTCCCGGAAAGTTCTGGTTTTTGGATTCATTTAGCTTTTTTAGAACTTTTCGAATTTTGATAACGACGTATATGATTCCAATAATAAGGATCAGTCTTAGCATCTATAAGGTATAACCTCCTGATCGCGGTCGTCTGTATTCGAAAACAGCGATTGCACGGTTTTATTGAAAACCGGATGAACAATACCCGGGTCTATATCACAAAGGGGTTTTAAAACAAAACATCTTTTATGCATCCTGGGGTGCGGAATGACAAGTTCAGCATGATTCAGGACAGAATCATCATAAAAAATGATATCCATATCCAGAATACGGGGGCCGAACCGGATACCATCCGATTTCCTGCCGATTTTTTTTTCAATCTCCTGCAAAACCTGCAAAAGCGGTAAAGGATCAAGAGTTGTTTTAATTTTGACAACGCCATTTATAAACCAGTCCTGCTCTGAATAATCAACCGGTTTTGTCATGTAAAATGGCGACCGTTCCAGAATATGAATGGGGTCTGTTTCCCCAAGCAGATGAATGCCCTTTAAACAGTTTGAATGACGATCCTCCAGATTGGAACCAATTGAAAGATATACAAGGTGGTTTTCGGTTTCTTTCACGGTCTGACTTCCGATTGGTCTTTTTTCATACTGATTTGATAATCAAAGCCAACAATATTGGAATCCGGGCTGCGGACCCCGTTTTCCGTGTAACCAATAACCTTGTATTCATATCTTGAATTTGTTTGCAGATTCTCGGTATAAATTTTTCTTTCAGCGTCTTGATCCTGCAGTATGGGATTTTCTATCAAAATATCGGCAACCGGCTTAAATATTCCAGGACAATCAGGACAATCCGAAACTGAAAATTGTTTTTGAGAGCGGTATATTTTGAATCCAGCCAATTGGATTGAACTTTTTATTCGCGGCACAGACCAGGACAAAGTGAGGGTCTGTTTGTTGATCTCCCATGATAGATCGGTTACCGGAGGAGGGATTTCATGGCGAGGCGGAACAGGAGGAGCTTTTTTGCCGCATCCTGATAACAGGAGAACCATTGCAATAACAAGGGCTGTCAATCCTTTAAAAAAAACAGTCCTGATTTTCCAGAAGCCTCTGCCCATACAATTCATTGGTTTTATATGATTCGGGAAATTTGCCGGCTTCATGGAATTATCAAGTCCTGAAGCCTGCAAATTCATTTTTCAACTCCTTCCTGGCGGATTGGACAGCAGCCTTCACATTTTCGGTCGCTGTACCTCCGAAAGATTTCCGTCTGTCGATCATTGCACTGGTTTCCAGAAAAACAAAAAGGTTTTTTTCGATTTTATTGGAAAAGGTCTTCAGCTCTTCCAAATCAAGTTCATTCAGTTCTTTTCCTTTGCCGATGGCGTAATTTACGGCCTTACCTGCACAGGCATGGGCTTCCCGGAACGGAATGCCTTTGCTTACAAGGTAATCCGCCATATCGGTTGCATTTAAAAATCCTGTTCTTGTCGCATCCAGCATTTTGTCTATATTGAGCCTTATTTTGGGCAACATCTTTGTATAAATATCAATACAGGCCTTCAGGGTGTCAATGGTGTCAAAAAGCGGAGCCTTATCTTCCTGCATATCACGGTTATATGCAAGCGGGAGAGATTTCATGATTGTCAGGAGCGCCATCAGATTGCCGAATACCCGGCCGGTTTTACCCCGCACTAGTTCAGGTACATCCGGATTTTTTTTCTGAGGCATGATGCTGCTGCCGGTAGCAAAGGAATCCGGCAGCTCAATAAAATTAAATTCAGAAGAAGACCATAAAATCAGTTCTTCTGAAATTCGTGAAAGATGAACCATGCAAATGCTTGCGGATGAGAGAAACTCGATTATGTAATCCCGGTCTGATACGGAGTCGATACTGTTTCCTGATGTTTTGGCGAAACCGAGCTGCTCCGAAGTATAGTCCCGATCAATTGGATAGGTCGTACCGGCAAGGGCCGCACTTCCCAAAGGGTTCACATCTGTCCGCTTCAGGCCGTCTGAAAACCTTTGGGAATCTCTTGTAAACATTTCATAATATGCCATCATGTGATGAGAAAAAAGAACAGGCTGCGCTCTTTGCAGGTGGGTATAGCCTGGCATGATTGCCGACAGATTGTCCTCTGCAAGCATGACGATGACATGCCTCAGCGATGCGAGCAGCTGAATGATACTTTTTACCGCGTCTCTCAGATACATCCTGGTATCCAGTGCAACCTGGTCATTTCTGCTTCTTGCAGTATGAAGTTTTTGGGCGGCCTTGGTGATTTTTTCAGCCAGACTGCTTTCAATGTGCATATGAATGTCTTCCAGACTGTCATTGAATACGAATTCTCCTCTTTCGATCTCCTTTTTGACTTTGCCCAAACCCTGGATAATGGAATCCGCATCTGTTTCCGAAATGATCAATGCTTTTGCAAGCATCCTGCAATGAGCAATACTTCCTTCAATATCATGATGGTAGAGACGTTTATCCACATCAATAGAAGAAGTAAAGGTTTCTACGCTTGTATCTGTTTTTTCGGAAAATCTTCCGTCCCAAGGTTTTTCAGACATACACTCCTCGCTGTTTTTCAGTCTACGGTGTGCTTTTGATTTTTGATTTCATCAGGTTCTGAATGCGCAGTCTCAGGGCATTCAGTCTTATAAACCCTTCTGCGTCTTTCTGGCTGTATACGCTGTCATCTTCAAATGTGGCGAAATCTTCACTGTAGAGGGAATAATCCGATTTCCTGCCAAGAACCAGCACATTCCCTTTATACAGTTTTAAACGAACGATACCGGATACATTTTCCTGGGTATGATCGATCATTTTCTGCATCAGGGACATTTCAGGCGAAAACCAGAAACCGTTGTAAATTAATTCAGAATATTTCGGTATCAGTGAATCACGAAGGTGCATCACTTCTCGATCCATGGTTATGGATTCCATAGCCATATGGGCTGTCCGCAATATGGTTCCCCCCGGTGTTTCATAAACTCCTCTGGATTTCATTCCCACAAAACGATTCTCGACAATATCAGTCCTTCCGATTCCATGGCGTCCGCCCAGCCTGTTCAGCTCTTTTAAAAGACCCGCAGGGGTCATGGCTCTGCCGTTGATCGATATGGGATTTCCTTTTTCAAAAGTCATTTCAATTATTTCAGGTTGATCCGGAGCCTCTTCAGGTGAAACGGAAAGCACGAACATGTCACTCAGGGGTTCATTCCAGGGATCTTCAAGCACACCACCTTCAAAACTGATATGAAGGAGATTCCGGTCAGAGCTGTAAGGCTTTTTAGGTGTTGTCGGAACCTCGATTCCGTATTTTTCGGCAAAGGCCATCAGTTCGGTTCTGGAATTCAGATTCCATTCACGCCAGGGCGCAATAATTTTAATGTGCGGATCAAGGGCAAGGTATCCGAGTTCAAACCGTACCTGATCATTCCCTTTTCCGGTTGCGCCATGGCTGACCGCATCTGCGCCTTCAATCTCTGCAATTTCCATCTGGCGTTTTGCGATAAGCGGCCTGGCAATGGCGGTCCCAAGAAGATACTGCCCTTCGTAAATTGCGTTTGCCCGAAAAGCGGGAAATACATAATCCGCCACAAAAGTTTCTGTAAGATCATCAACATATACTTTTGAAGCCCCTGTTTTTAGTGCTTTCTCTTCTATCCGGTCAAGCTCTTCTTCCTGGCCGATATCGGCTGAAAAAGCGATTACTTCACAATTATATGTTTCGACCAGCCATTTCAGAATCACTGATGTATCCAGCCCCCCGGAGTATGCCAGCACAACTTTTATAATATCAGACACGATTATTTCTCCTTATTGAATCCGGTTATCAAAACTTCAAGGATCGCCTTATGCATGTGCATTTTGTTTTCCGCCTGATCCCAGACAACGGATTGAGGCCCCTCAAGAACATCCTCGCTGATCTCTTCTCCGCGATGAGCAGGGAGGCAGTGCATTACAATTGCATCATCTGAAGCTTCCCGGATAAGATCCGTGTTGATCTGAAAAGGACCGAATACATCCTTTCGTATGGTCTGCTCCCTCTCCTGCCCCATACTGGCCCAGACATCCGTATAAACAATATCTGCTCCGTTAACGGCTTCAAGGGGATCGTTTGTTACTTTAATCTTTCCGCTGTTCAGGCTGAGAGCCTTTTCCATGATTTCCCGGTTCGGTTCATATCCCTTTGGGCAGGCAAGGGTCAGATCAAGTCCGACAACGGCTGCTGCATTTATCCATGAGTGGGCCACGTTGTTTCCATCCCCGACCCAGGCAATTTTCTGATTATGATATCCGCCCTTGCACTCAATGATTGTCAGCAGGTCGCTCAGAACCTGGCAGGGATGATAAAGATCGGTGAGAGCATTTATTACGGGGATGTCTGAAAACTCAGCAAATCCCCGAAGAAGATCCTGTGAAAAGGTTCGTATGGCAACAGCATCGATATAACGGGATAGAACCCGTGCCGTATCCCTTACCGGTTCATTTCGGACGATCTGGGTATCTTTGGCGCTGATAAAGATCGGAGATCCTCCAAGCTGGATCATAGCCGTCTCAAATGAAACCCTCGTTCGGGTGGATGGTTTTTCAAAAATGAGTGCCAGGCTTTTTCCTACGAGCGGCTGGTCCAGAATTCCTTTTTGATACCTTTTTTTCAGTTCAGATGCACGCTGAAAAAGGTTTTCAAAATCATTTTTTGTAAGATCAAGAAGTGTCAGTATATTCTTTTTCAAAACAACCTCGCAATACTTGAATGAATCGATCAGAGGCTAGTGCCTTGATTCAATTTTGATGGCTTCGTAAAAAGTTCAATTTCTGTGTTGCGGTTAGCGCTAACGGTTGCGCCTATCGGCTTGAAAAACCGCACTGCGTGTCATCCCTCGTCACTGCGGGGTAGGTTAACTACACACGCCTTCGGCTACCGCTGCACTGTGCTACACGGTACTCCTCGGGATTCGCGCGCCTTGAACTTGAACTTTTTTCTTTGCCATCCGAATTTTGACTTTTAACTATTTCGTCAATTTGTATTTTTCTGTTTCCGTTTCACTGCCTCGTCATATATCTTTTGAAAAAATCTCATCAAGGCACGTGATCAGGTTATCGATATCTCCCTTTTCAATGATAAGCGGAGGAATAAACCTTAAAATTTTCTCCTGTATGCAATTGATCAGAAAACCCCTTTTCATGCATTGATCGACAACAGGCGCGCCCGGTATCTTCAGCTTCATTCCCAGCAGGAGCCCGACTCCACGCACATCTTTAATCACGCTATGCTGTTCTTTAAGCTTTTCGAGCTGCTCTTTGAAATAATCTCCCGTCTTTTTGCATCGATCAATGACATTATCCTCTTCCATCACTTTCAGAACTTCAAGTGAAGCGGCTGTTACAAGGGGCGTTCCGCCAAAAGTGGATGCATGTGCACCGGGAGAAAATGCTTCCGCGATGTTTTCAGATGCCAGCATGGCCCCGATGGGAAGGCCGTTCCCAAGAGCCTTGGCCAGGCTCATGATGTCGGGTGTCAGATTAAAATGCTCATAGGCAAACAATTTGCCGGTACGTCCGATTCCGGTTTGTATCTCATCAAAAATGAGAAGTATTCCCGATTCATTGCAAAGCTGTCTGACTGATTCAAGATAACCCTCTTTGGGGCATCTGATACCGCCTTCACCCTGAATGGGTTCCAGCATCACAGCGCATGTTTTCGATGTAATGGCATTTCCGAGTGCCTCAATATCATTAAACGGAACAAAATCAAACCCGTCGAGCATTGGCTCATATCCGGCCCGTATTTTCCCCTGCCCGGTAGCCGACAGCGTCCCCATCGTCCTGCCGTGAAACGATTTTTTCATGGTGATAATCCGGTTCCGCTCCGGCTCACCCTTGTCATGAAAGTATTTACGGGCAAGCTTAATGGCTGCCTCATTTGCTTCCGCGCCGCTGTTGCAGAAAAACACACGGTCAGCAAAACTTTTTTCAACAAGTTTTGCGGCAAGCTCTACCTGGGGGATTGTATAGTAGAGATTGGAAACATGAAAAAGTACAGCTGCCTGCTTTCTAATCGCCTCAACGATCCTTGGATGAGCATGCCCCAGATTGCAGACTGCGATCCCCGCTACAAAATCTATATACTTTTTCCCGTCGGCATCATAAACAATAGATCCCCGGCCTTTTGTTAAAACCAGTGGAAAACGACTGTATGTTGATGCAATGACACTGTCTGCCTGTTTGATGATATCTGATTTCATTCCGTCAATTCCGTTCCGATCCCTTTATCTGTAAATAGTTCCAGTAGAAGCGAGTGGCGTCTGGTTCCGTTTATGATATGTGCCTTTTCAACACCGTTTTTAACAGCCTCCATTGCATATTCAATTTTTGGAATCATACCGCCTGTTACAATATTATTCTGAATCATGCTGTCGATTTCAGAGGCACCTATTGATGAAATAAGATTTCCGCCACGATCAAGAACTCCGTCGACATCTGTTAATAAAACAAGGCGATCTGCAGATAAGGCGATGGCAATTTTTGCGGCAACAAGGTCCGCATTTATGTTAAAGGTCTCTCCCTTTTCTCCTGTCCCGACAGGCGCAATGATCGGAATAAATCCTTTATTCGTCAGGGTATCGATAATGCCGGGATCAATGCGGGTAACTTCGCCTACAAGCCCCGGGTCAATGATCTCAGGCGGTTTATCAGCCTCTGCCTGGTGCATGATCCGGATTTTTTTTGCATGAATAAGTCCTCCGTCTTTGCCGCTTAGCCCCACTGCCTTGCCGCCTTCCCGATTGATCTGGGCGACAATTGTCTTGTTTATTTTCCCCCCCAGAACCATTTCAACAACATCCATGGTGGGCTGATCTGTGAGGCGCATACCTCTTACAAACGTTGAATTGATACCCATCTGGTCGAGAACGGAATTAATCTGCGGACCTCCTCCATGTACTACAACCGTGTTCAGACCGATAAATTTAAGCAAAGTGATATCTTTTGCAAAATCTATTTTCAGTTGTTCATCAACCATGGCATGGCCGCCGTATTTGATGACAATTGTCCTGCCGTAAAAACGTTTAATATAAGGCAGTGACTCGATCAGGATATCTGCTGCATTTGGTTTTGTCAGCATATCATCTGTATTCATTTTTGTTCAGCTCATAATCAGGTAAGTATAGTTTATGTTTTCGAAATATCCTTGACGGCTTCGTAAAAAGTCCAATTTCTTTATTGCGCTTCATCTTGTATAATTGCGAAATAGGCTATCTATGCCTAATTATACAAGATTCGCGCGCCTCGAACTTGAATTTTTTACTTTGCCGTCTGTTTTACGACTTTTTACGAGTTCATCATCCTTTACAGGATAAATCTGCTCAAATCTTGATCATCTTTTATGTTTTTGAATTTATTTGCCACATAGTCCCCGTTAATGATGATTTTTTTATTATCCATATCCGGCGCTTCAAAAAGAATATCCTCCAGCAGACATTCCATGAGCGTATGAAGCCTTCTTGCTCCGATATTCTCGGTCTGGTTGTTCACATCCTCGGCTACCTGCGCAATTTCCTGTATCGCACCATCTTCAAAAATCACTTCCACGCCTTCGGTTCTCAGAAGGGCCAGATATTGCAGAATAAGTGCATTTTTCGGTTCAGTCAATATTCTTATAAATTCAACGGCTCCAAGAGCGTTAAGTTCAACCCGAATAGGGAATCGTCCCTGAAGCTCCGGTATCAGATCAGATGGCTTGCAACTATGAAATGCGCCGGAAGCAATAAACAGTATGTGATCTGATTTTACCGGGCCATATTTCGTCGTAATGGTACTTCCTTCAACTATTGGAAGAAGGTCTCGCTGGACGCCTTCACGTGATATATTCGGCCCCTGACCGCCGTTTTTACTGGAAATTTTATCGATCTCATCCAGAAATATGATGCCGGACTGCTCCACTTTTTCGATGGCTTTTTGGGTGACCCTGTCCATGTCGACCAGTCCTTTGGCTTCTTCATCTGCTAGAATTTCAAGCGCTTCCACAACTTTCATTTTTCGCCGTTTTGTATTTTTAGGCATCAGGTTGCCAAGCATATCCTTGAAGTTTATACCCATTTCTTCCATGCCGACATTTGAAAAGATCTCAACAACCGGCATATTTTTTTCAGTAATATCAAGATCAACAAATCGATTGTCCAGCTTGCCGTTTTTAAGCATCTGGCGAAGCTTCTCCCGCGTGGAAGAAGGCGCTTCCATAGCGTTTTCCGTAACCAGTCCAAGCGGTGTATCTTTTGCATCCGTATTCTGGGACGGCTGAGAAGGCTGCGATTTGGGTAAAAGGAGATCAAGCATCCGCTCCTCTGCAATTTGTCTGGCCTTTTCCTTTACGGCGTCTCTCTCTTCTGATTTGAGTTTATTGACCGTAAGCTCCAAAAGATCCCTGACCATTGATTCAACATCTCTGCCGACATAACCGACTTCTGTAAATTTGGATGCTTCGACTTTATAAAAAGGAGAATCCGTTAGATTTGCCAGTCTTCTTGCAATTTCCGTTTTTCCGACTCCTGTCGGTCCGATAAGAATGATATTTTTAGGCGCAATTTCATCCCGAAGCTCCGGATCAACCTGCCTTCTGCGCCATCTGTTTCGAAGCGCAATCGCAACGGAACGTTTTGCCTTGTCCTGCCCGATTATATATTTATCCAATTCCCGAACAATTTCTATTGGTTTTAAATCACTCATAATATCTGTTCCATATGTTTCCGTTAGTGCTTTGGCAATAATTTTGCGGCATGTTTTTGTTTTATAAATCGCAGAAGGTCAGAGTTCCTCGATTGTTATGAAATCATTTGTGTAAACACAGATTGAAGAAGCTATTTTCATAGCTTCAGCCACAATACTTCCGGCATCCAGATCCGAATGCTTTAGAAGCGCCGCTGCGGCAGCCTGTGCAGCTATCCCTCCGGAGCCAATGCTGATATATCCTTCATCAGGTTCAATCACATCACCGTTTCCGGAAATCAGAAATATTTTGGAATGATCAACGGCAATCATAATGGCTTCTAAACGCCTTAAGTACTTATCAGTCCGCCAGTCTCCAGCCAGCTCTACTGCCGACCGGGTCAGATTTCCGTTAAACTGTTCCAGTTTTTTTTCAAGACGATCAAAAAGATTCAGTGCATCCGCCGTCGCCCCGGCAAACCCTACTATGATGCTGTTGTTATAAATCCTCCGAACCTTTTTGGCATGGTGTTTTACAATGCTGTTATTGAGGGTCACCTGCCCGTCGCCTGCAACAACCACTTTCCCGTTAAGACGTACAGCCAATATTGTTGTTCCGTGAAAATTTTCCATGATATCTGTCCTTAATTGCCGGCACGGCACTCACTATTTTCTGGGATGGGCCTTGTCGTAAACTTCCATTAATTTATCAATCGTAACATGCGTATATTTTTGAGTCGTTGAAAGGCTCTTGTGACCAAGGAGCTCTTGAACAACTCTCAGGTCTGCGCCCGCCTCCAGCATATGTGTGGCAAATGAATGGCGCATGCCATGTGGAGATAAGGGTTGAGCAAGACCGCATTCCCGTACAGCATTGTCCAGGATCCTGCGGATGGATCGGGCTGTCAATCTTCCACCGTTTTTATTCAGAAACAGGGGGCCCACATCGCTTACATCCGCTATATTCCGACGAAATGTCATTTCCTGCAAAAGCATTTTTCTGTATCTATTTATGGCTTCCATTGCTTTTGTTCCAGCAGGCACAATTCGTTCCTTATTTCCTTTGCCAAGAACCCGTATGATCCGGTCGGAAAAGTCAACATCAGAAACATTCATCCCGACAAGCTCCGATATCCGGATTCCTGTGGAGTAAAGGGTTTCAAATATGGCTCTGTTGCGCCTTCCAAGCAGTGTATCCTGCTTAAAAAAATCAAGCAGCCGAAACATGTCATCCACAGGCAGATATGCCGGAATTGTTTTTTCCTGTTTGGGCGTGATAACTGCTTTTGCAGGGTTGTCGGAAATCATGCCGTGTTTTGCAAGATGTTTGAAAAAAGAGCGCAGGGTGGACAGCTTTCGAGCAATAGAAGATTTTTTGTTTTTTTTCTTATGCAAATAACCGAGATATCCCCTTATCAGAAAACCGTCCACCTCTTCTAATAAAAGGGGATTACTGTTTTTCTCCTTATGCCTTTCTATACTTTTTATTTTTGCCGCAAAGTCTATAAACTCAAACAGATCCAATCTGTAAGCTCTGCAAGTGTTTTCAGAGAATCCCTTCTCCGAAACAAGTGTTTCGATAAACGAGGTGATACATCTTTTCATCGGAGTAGATTTCATCAGAATGCAATAAGGCTTTCCAGTTCGTTCCATGAACCGACTTCAACAAACCGGTTATTCTGCCTGTTCCATGGCTGTTTGAAAAGAATTGGAGTAATACCCGCCTCTTTCAGGGTAAAGCATGTTTCAAGCCTGTCCTCGACAAAATAGGAAATGTTCCTGTCCTTTAGAATTTCTGCTTTTGCATCAAAAGAGCCGGTAGTGACGATTTCGATCAACGGCTGTCCCAAAGAAAGGTTTTCCAGAATCCATTTCTTTATGGGGCCCGGATAAGGCCTCGCTGTGACAAACAGAACCGATCCGTATTTGCGGCACAGTCTGGAAAGGACTTTGGGCGCACCTTTGATCGGCTGAAGCGTTGCAGAATAATTTCCGTCCAGAAGTTTTTTTACGATTGAAGCCATGATTTCTTTATTAATATCAAGGCATTCCTCAAGGGAATAGGATGTGATTTGTTCGTACAGGATATTTTTCAGGTTGAACTCATCCCTTGCGATATCAATAAACAGGGACATGGTATCAGCGACAACGCCGTCAATATCAAAAGCTACGGAAGTAGGATCAATTTTCACCATATTTTTTCAGATGTTACAAAGAGCAGTTTATTCTGCCATTTCCCATTATGCGGCACGTCTTGTTTTTTTCTTGAGCTTGCTGATGCGGCGTCTGAACATGGATGCTTTTTTTGAATCCTTTGCCTGTATCGCTTCATCGCGCTTTATTTTCAGCTCGTTTATTTTGACTTTCAGTTCTCGAACCGAGGAGCTTTTCTTTTGTTCCTTTTTTTCTTCACTCCCTCTGGCTTTTTTGATCTCATTTAGCAACTCGGATTTGTTCAATCCGTGGGCCCCGGTAATTTCGGGGATCTCAAAGGCAATTTCACGAAGTTCTTTGGCTGTTAATTTTTCCAGCGGTTTTTCTTTGGTTTTTTTTGTATCTGCCATAACCTGCGTATCTCCTTTTCTTTGTTAATAACGAACAAGCGGAGGCGTGCTTCTGCCTCCGCTATGTTGTATTTTCCAATATATATCAATTTATAACATGTAAAACAGATAGGCTGGTAAAGTCAATATTTAAATCAGCGTTAAAACTGGAAATCAATAATGGTTCTGTAAAAAAATCAGGTGGATAATATCACCTCTTTGACAGAGGCTATTCGTACGAGTCCATGAATTCATTCAAAGATTTTCGAAGCCATCCGATCGACTCCTGATTTGTAAGTATTAACAGGAAGCCATTTATGTCTTTTTGTTTGAAATTGAATATGGTTTTCATAACGATTGCAGGCTGTGATGGGTCAAACTTTTCGACAAGATTATCACACTTATAGTCTGTTTCAGT
Source organism: Desulfobacterales bacterium (assembly GCA_030145525.1). GTDB lineage: Bacteria > Desulfobacterota > Desulfobacteria > Desulfobacterales > SURF-7 > JAQYVL01. The sequence goes on along the minus strand of JAQYVL010000008.1, from coordinate 6,794 downwards.
TATGACACGGGGCGGAGAATAGGTTACAAAGGTATTTAGCAGTTCGGACATTTTTCCTACACATGCGCCGATGAGGATATTTCCTATTTCGGTTAGCGTCTCTCTTTCTAACAGATCTTTTGGTTTGGTACGATAATTGTCAATGCTTTTTTCTTCAATCAGAGAGATAAGCTCTTCCCCCGATCCTGTAGGAAGAACCAGAAAACCGGAACCGTTGAAATCTCCCCAGAAGCGCTGGTCGATAATACTTGTTTTACCCGAAGCATTCAACTCGTCTTTTAAATAGTCCGGCAAGGTTCCAATGCTGATAACCTGTATTTTAGGGACGCTTAAAACAACATATATGTCAATCACTCCTGCCAGGTCGGCAGTGGCATTGCCAAAGGCAATATTCATTATCTCCTGTAAAATTTCTTTTTCCTCTTCTGAAAATATTTTATTGTAATCAGGATGTTCCATAAGTTATATAACTCCTGTTATTTTCCTATTTCATTAAAGCAACTGCATTTTCATGCCGGCATTTCGATATAGGAAATCATTTTAATGTATACCGTTTAATGGTTTCAAGCTGTTTAAGTATTTGATTTTACGTTACAAGCTAAGTGAATGATCACAGTCTGCAAGAGATAACAGATTAGATCGCAGTACCTAATTAGTTTAAATTAATACCATTCATGTGTCAATAATAATACTCAATACAGAAATTGGATTTTTTATGAAGCCATCAGAATTTATTCAAAAAGAAAAAGCGTTGTTGATAAACAAAACGTAACTTCTTATTAGTTCAAAATATTTAATGATACAAATATATTTGCAGCAGGTGAGATGGAATTAAGTGATCTTGCAGAAGTATGAGAGCCCGGCTATTTATTTGACAGGCTCATTTTAGGTAGTGTCGAGGTACTAGGTAAGGGGTGGTATATAATCGGCAAGCCTTTTGGATGTATCTCTCAGGTTGCTGCTGAGAAGAAATGATATGCCCTTTAAAAGTTTAATACCAATTTTCGGGTGCTTACTCAGAATCAAATCAAAGGCGCTTTTTGACAAAATATAAAGCACTGTATGGCTTATAGCTCTGATTGTCGCTGACCTGGGGGAATCATCAATGATCGACATCTCACCGATTGACTGGCCTTTACCCAGCGTGGCAAGGATGACATCTGCACCTGATGCTTCTGATTTTTTTAATACATCAAGCTCTCCTTCCCTTATGAAGAACACATAGTTTCCTTTATCTGATTCCTGAAAAAGGATCTCATCCGGTCCCAGTTCAATGGTGTTCATATGCCGCGCTACAACTTTTATCTCTTCGGCATTTATCCGATCAAAAATTGGCATGTTTATAAAAAAATCAATAATCTCTCTGGAAATATTGTCGCCCAGCATACCCATACTCCCGATTGTATCAATCTAAGAAAGTGATCGCCGGATTTCACCCGTAAAAATTTTTTCCGGCAACCTGCTCATATTCCATGAGACTATTTCTAAGCCTCAGTTTTGTCAAGAAATTATAAACAAGCGTTTCCTTAGATATCACCAGGTTTGACCGCAAAAAATGAATTTCGGAAAAATATGATCGCTGTAGAGAAAAGCGTTCAGGAAAACAAAAAAACAGCACACTTGAGCTGCGGATATCATGTGAAATATTCAAACGGTCTCCAGTATAATCTGTTTATTCTGGTATAAACGGATTTCAATTTTTCCGGAGACGTTGCCATTATTGAATACAAAGTCGGAACAACCAGAAGAGTCAGAACCGTGGCGACCAGCAGACCGAAAATAACGACAATAGACATGGATTTCCAGTACTGGGAGGTTTCACTGACAAGGGATATGCTCACTTCCCGAAAATTGATTGAAATGCCGGTTGCCATTGGAATTAAGCCGAGTATGGTCGTGATGGCGGTCAGCATAACAGGGCGAAGCCTTGTTGCTCCCGCGGAAATGATCGCATCATGAAGTTCCATGCCGCCATCCTTTAGCTTATTTGTATAATCAATTAAAACGATTGCGTTGTTCACAACAACACCGGCAAGAGAGATCACCCCTACTCCGGTCATGATAATTCCAAAGGGGAACTTCATGATCGTAAGTCCTAAAAAGGCTCCTCCCAAAGACAAGATAACGGATGTCATAATAATTAACGGCTGGGAAACGGAGTTAAAGATGGTAACCAGTATCAAAAAAATCAAAAAAAGGGCGATCATGAAAGCCTTGGAAAGAAATTTTTCAGATTCCTTCTGATGCTCCTTTTGTCCTGTAAATGTAATCGAATACCCCTCAGGAGTGGGGAATAATTTTAAGAGTTCCGCAGCCTGGGTTCTGGCAACTGCCCCGGGAACTTTTGTCTCATCGACATTGGCTCTGACGGTAACCACCCGTTCATGGTTAATCCGGTTGATATCGCCGATACTTCCGGAGTAATCAATAGAAGCAATCGTCGTCAAGGGAACGATCTGTCCGGTTGGCGCGGGAATCATCAATTTTCGAAGGACGTCTGTCACTTCCCGGTCTTTTTCAGGAAGCTTTACGGTGATATCGTAGTCTTCTCCATCTTCCCGGTAGGTTGATATATTCAACCCATTATAGGCGGTTTTGAGAGCAGAACCGATTGTATTGGTCGAAAGTCCGAAAATAGCCGCTTTCTGACGATCGATATTAATTCGCACGGACGGAATGCTGTTCATATGGTCATCACGGATATCTTCCACCCACGGAATCTTTGCAACGACTTGTTTTACCTGTTTTGCGATATCTCCGAGTATGCGGATATCTTCTCCGGAAATTTCAATGTTGATGGGTGACCCTGTGCGGGGGCCGCCCTTTTCCGCTTCAATCGTAATGCGCGCACCGGGCATATCTACCAGCCGTTCGCGGAGAACCTCTATATCTTTTACCGTTGGAGAGACACGGTCCTTAAAGTCCATAAACTGAATGCCCAGGCGGTTATCCGAATATCTGGAGAATAAAGAGCTTCCCGAAGTTTTTTTAGATGTGGATGATATATACTCAATATTGTTGATATCGGTCGGCCCCAAAAATTTTTCCCCTGTAACTTTCTCATGTTCCTGCAGCTTGTATCTTGAAAAATAATGACTTTCCAATATCGCATCCGTATCCTCTTCCCCGATCGGATCGGTGCTTTTTATATTGATTTCTATTTTTTTCAAAATGTTGTCTTTATAGTCAAGGTTTGAACCTTCCGGGGGATATACATTGATATAGGCGCCCTTGGGGTCAAGACTTGGAAAGAATTCAACCGGTTTTTCAATTCCTATCACCAGAAGCCACACTTCAATTAAAACAACAAGAGAACAGAATGATAAAAAAACAACCTTTAAACGGTGATGCAGAGCATACTCCAGTATGCGTACATAAGAGGTCAAAATCATGCCGCTGATTGTTATGGGCTTTTCACCGGCAGACGAATTCTCATCGGCATTCATGCTTTCTGTGTCCGAATGCTTTATTCCGATATTCGCCTTCATGAAGAAGGCGGCAAGTGCCGGGTTCACAATCATGGCCACAAAAAGGCTTGAAGAAAGGGTTATAATAACTGTTATGGGCAGAAATTTCATAAATTCTCCCATAATTCCCGGCCAGTATATCATTGGCAAAAAAGCGGCGAGCGTTGTAAGGGTAGATCCGATTACAGGGTATGCGACCTCCGAAGTCGCCCTCATGGCAGCCTCTATGCGCGGTACACCCTGCTCCATGTAGCGGTATATGTTTTCCACAATTACAATTGCATTATCCACCAGCATGCCAAGGGCCAGCGTAAGAGAGAAGAGCACGACAATATTAAGAGTAATACCAAGAATATATAGAACAATAAAAGAAAGAAACATGGAAAATGGAATTGCAAGCCCCACCAGAATGGCATTTCTGATACCAAGCGCAAAAAACAGAACGCATACTACCAGCAGCAGGCCGGAAAGAATGTTGTTTTCCAGATCCGAAAGCATCAGCTTGATACGTCTGGCCTTGTTCATCAGCTTGGTGATTTTCGTGCCTTTGGGCCATGCAGAGGTGCTTTTTTCGATCAGAGCATCCACTGCATCGACAATGGCGATGATGTTTTCACCGCTTCGCTTTTTTACGGCGATATTGATAGCCTCCCGGCCATTCAGACGGGTCCTGCTTTCCTCTTCTTTAAAGCCATCAACAACCTTTGCCAGATCCTTTAAATATACCGGTCTTCCCTTGAATGTCGTAACTACAAGGCCGTAAATTTCATCCGGCGATGCAAATTCCCCCGGAACGCGAACCTGATACCGGCCTTCTCCAAGTGTGATTGCGCCGCCTGAAGTGTTTGCGTTTTCGTTTTTAACAACCGTCCTGAAGGCTGTAATTGGAATCCGATAAAATGCAAGCTTGTCCGGATCGACTTCGATTATGATCTCCCGTTCGCGTCCACCGTTTACCTCTACCTCCAGCACGCCGGGTATGGACTCAATGTCCTCTTCCAGCTTGTCCGCAATCCTTTTCAGAGTAGTTTCACCGCATGTTCCGGAAAGAGAGTAGACGACAATCGGCAGCTCTGAAAGATTGACCTCAAAAACAGCCGGATCATCCTCAAGGTCCGTGGGAAGATCTCGTCCGGCCTCATCCACCTTGTCTTTAACTTTCTGGAGTGCATTATCAATGTCTGTACCTGGAAGAAATTCGATATTGATGCTTGATCTTCCTTCGGAACTAGCGGATTTAATATTTTTGACCCCTTCCAGACCTTTCAGCTTTTTTTCAATGGGAATGGTGATGGAGGTTTCAATATCGGAAGAGGCAACACCTTTATAAGTGGTGGAGACAAATACATAGGGAATCGTGATATCCGGATCATCTTCCCTCGGAATAACACTGTAGGCATAGATTCCTGTAATCATAATGATAAGCGCCATTATAATCACGCTTACCCTGTTCTTTACAGCAGTATCTGAAACAATCATCCGGACAGAGCCTCCAGGTTTGAGACCGTTTTGATAATATTGATCTTCTGGCCGTCATTTACACTTCTCTGGCCGACAACAACAACATGCTCATTTGGTTCAAGGCCTTTTGTTACCTGAACCCGCCAGCCTTCCTGCATTCCCAGTTCGATTTTTCGTGACTGGACAATGTCGCCTTTAACAACATATACAATGTTCTCTTCATTTATTGTAATGACCGAAAAAAGCGGAAGCGTTATGGCATTGTCTATAACCTCTTTAATGATTTCAACCCTTGCAAACATGTCCGGTAGAATTTCACCGGAAGGATTTTCAATCGTGAGTTCCAGATTATACAGCCTTGCCATGGAATTCGTGGATTTTGACAGAAAATGTTTTTTTGCCTGAAAAAATTTCCCGCTAAGTGCATCAATTTTTACTTCATATTCATCCACTGAACGGACAGCATTTACATCTGATTCCGGGATACCGATGACAACTTTTACCTTGTCAATCTGCAGCACCTCGGCTATCGGATCCGAGATGTTCATATACTGCCCGGACTCGAAATAAGATCGATTTAAAACACCGGAAATCGGAGAACGAATCGTACACCTGTCAAGATTCAGTTTCGCGCTGTCCGTCCGGGCTTTGCCCATGTCCACCATTGCTGTGGCGTCATCCAGTTGGGAACGGGTTGCGAGCTGCTGCCGGTACAGTTTGTCAATACGCTCTTTGGAAGAGAGGGCGGCCCGATAAGAGGCTTTAGCCGATATCAGCGTATTTTCATAATCCCGGGAGTCGATGATCGCAATAATATCCCCCTTCCTGACCTCTGCGCCTTTATTAGTAATTTTTTGAATAATTTTGCCTCGCACTTCGGAAAGGATTTTCAGTTTTACCCATGGTTCAACAACTCCCGGCAGATTGATTCGGTCACGGATGCTTTTGGGTTTCATCTCCATTGTGACCACATTTACAGAGGAATCGCTTTTTTTCAGAGCTGCCTTTCTTTCAGTTTCCAGGGCCTTGGATTTTGTCCCTACCATATATCCGAGCACAACGATCACCAAAAGGAAAGCAAGGATGGGAAGAGTGCCCCAGAGCAGCTTAAGCATTCTGTATTTAAGCGGTTTGCCTGAATTTGTTTGTTCATTTCGCGTCATTTTTATCTCCGGACCTTATATAGAAACGATCTCTTTCAGAATGGTTTGTGAAAAACATTCAGAAGAACCCATGTCAATTCATTTTCAAATCATATTTTTCGGTTATATTGCTCAGGAATATGCCCCTTGCCTTCTGGAGTTCCAAAATCGCCAAAGCCATTCGATATCTCGCTTCAATCAATTCTCTTTCCGCCTCGGCGAGAAGTGCATTCGCATCGATAACATCCAGGTTAGGGCTCATACCGGCTTTGAACTGAATCGTAATTGCTTCATAATTTGCCTCGGCTGATTTGAGTTTGTCGTTGACTGAAGCGATTAAACTCTCAATAGTTATTAAATTTCGATAAGCGGTTTCCACCTCAAGCGACACCTTCTTCGAGCGGTCTTTCACTTTCAGTTCAGCCTGTTTGGATCGAACCCTTGCCTGGCCCAGCTCCGCGCTCCGCAACCCTCCGTCATAAAGGGGAAAGCTCACCTTCGCCCCGACAAACAGCATGTCTTCATCCGGGGTAAAAAAATCCGGAGCCGAATCCATAACCTCATATCCGCCCTCAATGGACAGCGTCGGCCAGTATGCCCCCTTGGAAAGCTTTATATTGGATTCCGATATTTTCTGAGTCATTTTCAAGGATTTCAGGTCTTCTCGGTCGGATAGGGCGGATTGTTTCAGTTCCCCTATGTTGTGCTCAACCATACCTTCTGA
>JAQYVL010000007.1 GCA_030145525.1 Desulfobacterales bacterium | reverse complement strand
ACCTCCTTAGGTGTTCAAAAAAATACAGATTATTAACAACCGACGTCGACCCTTATCGTTTTTTTTAAAATGTGCTTCGTTATAATCTTACAGAGGAATAAAATGGAACAGAAGGCTTTTGCAGATATTGAAAGTGCTCTTACTTTTAAACCGGCAAGGGCGATTCTCCCTTGTTTCAACACTATCGTAATGTTATTCTAAAAAATCACTGCCGCAGCATCAATACCATTATCAGAAATCAAAAGCCAGCTTATCTCCAACTTACCTGCAGGAATATTATTGTATTATCTGGATACTCTATAAACACTTTTGACGAAAATCAACCCAAATTTTTTCGCGATGGAGAAATGGGATTTCAATACTAATAAGTATCAAGATTCCGTAAAATCATAAAGCCGACTTTCTCTCGAATAGTGTTTTTATCCCTTGAAAAAAATTCTCATAACATCTGTTTCTTTTTTCAAGATGTAAGCACCAACCCGGTCGGCAAAAATTCTCCAAAAATATCGTTCTGCCCCTTTTTTCTTCGGCTTTCTAATCTGCTGAAACAGCTTTTTCTTTGCCTTTTCCAGGATCAGCCTGGCTGACAAACTTTTTCAGGACAGCTTTTAGATAGAGCCAGAGCATAAGACCAAAAAAAAGAAAAATTCCTGTTGATACGGGCACGAAATAGATTCGCAAATGACTCTGGAGCTGAGAAATTCTTTCAACCAGTTCACCAACCCGGGGTATGCCCCCTTCCCCTTTTACGGATATCGTCATTTTTGAAAAAATTACATCCATTCCATAATAAAAAGCAGAATCAACCATAAGCATAAGCAATATGATAATGAAAAAAATTCCCAGAAAAGAAGACCTGGAGTATACCTTAATGATATCCATATATTATTCTCCTGACCCGGACATGCCGGAACAAAACGGATTAAAACAGGCTGCTTTGGTTTCTTGCAGCTACATGATCATGCAGAAACGTCTGATTAGCAGGACTGAAAACAGATTGTCAACTAAATCAAAATTGGAATCTAAGGGCTGAATCAAAAACTGTCAAGAAACAAATCAGGATAAATTTAAAATGTTTTTCTTCCGGCATAAACAGGTTTTTGCCTTGTGATAAAGAAAATGATATGATATCTTTCGGTTGTTCTTAAATGGTAAAAGACCCGCTGTACTGTAAGGACTTTCCCTTGGACTGCCTGGTATGGACTGCGCGTAAGGAATTAATTTTTAAAACGAAAACTTCTAAAAAACTCCCATAATTATTTTTACATATGATGGTTAACAGAGACACATTTGATTTTGAAATCGGTTTTTTCATTAAAAGCCCCTGCAAAAACTGCGACAAAAAAAACCAGTTCCCGAAATGCCATGAAAGCTGCAATACCCTGGATGACATTCGCGGGCTCCTGGCAAGAGGGATATCCTGTACTTACTCAGCCGCAGAATAAACCACCACCCATATAAAGCGTATCCTTATTCAAATTAACTCTGGGAAAATCCCAGCCATCTAAACGCAAAACTATTGCGATAGTCGAAAATATCAGATAGTTCTTGGTAGATTATGAATCGATTAGAGATCTCAGCCTTATCACTCTTTGTATTGTCCATCCTCTGGATGCATTTCCGGGTTGTATTCAAGAAAGAATCCCGAAGCAATCTGTCCAGAATTGCTCTTCTCGATGGTTTGGCGCTGTTAATTGTGCTGACAGGTTTTCTTTATCCGAAAACATATTTTGCCTTGATGTTGGAAGACGCTGTTGCGGAATGGATTACCTTTTATGCCTTTTTTCTATCCGGTTTCATTATCGTTTTCCATCTCTGGTGTTCACGCAAGAACGGGTTCACGGTTTTTTCAAGCGCATTTCTCATTCCGACAGCCGTAGCGATTTTCTGCCTGTTTGTGGCCGGCGAAGAAGCCTCATGGGGCCAACGCATTCTTGGGTTCAAACCACCGGACCTTTTCCTGGAACAGAATTATCAGCAGGAACTGAATTTTCATAATCTGCTCAAGGGTGATGGCTTCTGGGGCATTCAAATCGGAAACAGACACCTGGTCATTCAGATCGGAAGCAAATACCTGGTGATGCTGGTCGCCTTTTTCTATGGCATTCTGTTTCCCTTAGCTGCACGGTTCCTGCCCCCCCTGAAAAAACTGAACCGGCTTGCACCCGGCATGTATCTTATACCCTATTTCATACTGGTCATCGCAATGGAGTTGATTTATCCGATTCCTTTAACCGGTGAAGCCTGTGAGATGGTCCTCGGAATCATTTTTCTCGTGCATGTTTTCGACACATACCCGATGGGCAAAGCAGAAGCTCGTAGATGGCATAAGCTATACAGGCTATCCACAATAATGGTCTTCGTATTCGTGTTGGGAATAATAACCGCTCCCCTGTTGGGATTCCTTGTTTATGGTTCTGATACGGAAACCGAGGCGGCCATAACCGAGGAACTGCAGTTACTGCGGAAAGACTTCATAAACCCTGACGCAGATAAAGAGAAGATCTTAAGAAAAAAAAGGGTTCACAAGCGCATCTATACCGCCATCAAGCATGACTATTTCCACCTGCCAAAAGACTCGCTCTTCTTGGGATCCAGGCATGCCTCAGAGAATATCGGCACCGGTATATCCCGAACTGATCGGAAGGGCTATTTTCTGGATCCATGGAATAATCCCTATTGGGTGTACTATTATCGGAATAAAGCGATTATGATATTTTACTCCTTTGGGGCCAACCGCAAACGGGACAGTAACCTACAAAAAGACCTCAGCCTGAAAGGGGACGATGTCGGCGTTGCTTTTTATATCAAATAAGATAAGTTCGTAAAAAGTCGCAAAACAGACGGCAAAATAAAAAGTTCAAGTTCGAGGCGCGCGA
>JAQYVL010000006.1 GCA_030145525.1 Desulfobacterales bacterium | reverse complement strand
GCCTGCTGTCATTTTCAATCTCCTTTCTGTTGATCATTTTTCCGAATATAAATTCACCGTCCTGCAAATTTTATCTATTAAGATTCAAAGCTTCATCCTACATTTTCATGGAATGTATGTCAATGTTCAAGGCCTGACCCCATCTTTTAAAAAAACCCGCAATTTTTTCTTGAAATTGTATTTTCCAATATGCTTCATTTTGGCCGGACCATGGCAAGGCAGCCAGCCATCATAACGACAAACAAATTCTAAAATAGACTTTAAAATCGTTTTGAACGACTTTTTTTCCCCGGTTGGAACCTGTTAAGCTGAGTTGAACGGAATCTTATAGGATCTTTTACTTGTTATCAGTCGGTTATCATAGTCCATTATGCTATAGCGGCTTTAAAATCAATGAGAAATCGTTGCGGCTTGTTTAACACCTGACAGAAATAATCAGAATGTAAAATCCCGGTACGCGGGAGCGCGAGCTTTTGATTTAATATAACATTTTAGTAAAAATCCCCTTGCAACCTGGATCCAATAAATCTATATTCCGTAGCTGCTTTTTTGTCTTTGAAAAAAAAATACTATTTGATAGGATGTATAAAATTATTAACCTGATTTGAGGCATCTTTAAAACATTCCATTTTGTCCGGGATCAAGGATTTCATTTTTAAGCTGCTTCATTTTAACCCATTTCATAAGAAGGAAGATATGCCAAAGAATACCCTCCGTCGAAACATCGAACACGTAGGCTGGAGCAAGCTCACCTATGAGATCCGCGAGATTGTGGCCGTAGGCCGGGAACTTGAAAAGCTTGGCGTGGAAATCACCTGGGAAAACATCGGAGATCCCATCCAGAAAGGCGAGAAGCTCCCCAAATGGATCAAGGATATCATTGCAGGGCTTATTGCCGAAGACAAAACCTACGGCTATACCGACACTCAGGGGGTCATTGAAGCAAGGGAGTTCCTGGCGGAGCAGGTCAACCTCCGGGGCGGCCATCAGATCACCCCGGACGACATCCTGTTTTTCAACGGCTTAGGGGATGCGGTGGCAAAAATCTTCACCTACCTGAAACGGGAAGCCAGGGTTATCGGTCCGTCACCGGCCTACTCCACCCACTCTTCGGCAGAGGCGGCCCATTCCGGCTATGATCACCTGACCTATGACCTTGATCCGGAAAAAAACTGGATGCCGAACCTTGTGGATCTGGAAAACAAAATCAAATACAACGATTCCATTGCGGGGATGCTCCTCATCAACCCGGACAACCCCACCGGAGCGGTATATCCACGACAGCTTCTGGAGCAGATGATCGATATTGCGAGACGGTACCGCATCTTTGTACTGTGCGATGAAATATACGCCCATATTGTCTTCAACAATGCGGAAACAGCTCATCTGAGCGAGGTTATCGGAGAGGTTCCCGGAATCGCGCTTCGGGGGATTTCAAAGGAGTTTCCCTGGCCCGGAGCCCGCTGCGGATGGCTTGAAATTTTCAACCAGGACAAACATCCGATATTCCGGCACTATATACAGAGCCTCACCAATGCCAAAATGCTGGAGGTGTGCTCCACCAGCCTTCCCCAGTATGCCATACCGATGGTAATGGGTGATCCGCGGTACATCGATCATCTGGAAATGCGGAAAAAGATTTTCGAGAAACGGGCCAATGAGGTGTACGAAATTTTCTCAGGAACGAAAGGCATTCAGGTTACCCGGGCCCAGGGAGCGTTTTACAATGCGATTCTGTTCGAAAACGGGGTCCTTAACGGCAGGCAGACCCTTCCCATATCCGATCCAAAAGTAAAGGCCTTTATCGAGGAAAAGGTAAAGTATGTGGAGCCGGACAAGCGTTTTGTTTATTATCTTCTGGGGGCGACGGGCATCTGTGTCGTGCCCTTGACAGGCTTTTACTGCAACAGGCAGGGGTTCAGAATCACCCTGCTTGAGACAGATGACGGGAAAAGAAAAAAAACATGGGAAACCATTACGGGCAGCATATCCAGATACCTGGAATCTGCCTGACCAATGAAACCGAACGGCTGCGGTTCCTGATTCCCTTTTTACAATTCTTGCAACTACCCTGATCCGATCAGATATTATAGCCGGTTATGATCTCGCTCACGCTTGCATCCACCAGAACCGCCTTTTTCTTGCACTTGTCCAGGGACTGCATGATCCGTGAAATATCCTTTTTATCCAGCCGGTATTCCACCACGTTCCCGTCTTTTTCATGGGGTGTTCCATGGTTGATGATCAAATCGATATAATCGTCTTTAAACCCCCGTTGCCTTAGCCGTTTTGCCGCATTCTGTGAAATTCTCATCTTTTTTCCCCCTTGTTGACCTGCACAGAACTGGTTTCAAAACCTCCCCTCGGGCCGAATCTCTTTGTTGGAGTGAGGCATTCAATCCTCAAAATATTAAATATATTCCTGCGGTTGAGCTCCTCACTCCGCCGCGACCTTCGATTCGATTGAAGATTTTGAAACCAGTTCTAATCCTTCACAGCAATTTGTTTTTAAAGCGGTTGATAATAATGTTATCCTTCTTTTTCATCCAGTAATAATTCTCTCCGGAAACCGGAATATTGACCTTCAGTTGTTTTGGAATCTCATTTTTAAGGTTCATTCGGTCAGAAATCCATTTGCACGGTATAAAAAACGATTCTTCCGCCTTTCCGCAGATAAAAACAACAAAACCTCCCTGCTTCATCTGGTCTTCAAATTTTCGAAAAGGAATCCCAAAAGAGTATTTTTGAATCGCAGCTCCGCTCCGGGGCCAGCCGGCATGATAGAGAATGGGATGCTCATCGATCCGGGAGCCATACATTTTTTTAAGCCGGCTCCGCTGCTTGTCCCCTTCGATCCTTCCGATGATGTTTTTGCTGGAAATCTTCTCTTGCTTATGGAGGTTAGACTTTAAATCCGCCTTTCCCGGAGAGTCGATGTGAAATACTCTCCGAAGCACTGAATTAGGCGTGTCGCTAAACTCCTGTATTCGTTTTCTTAACTCGCCATACACCTCTTGATCGATTTTTATTGTTTTTGTCTCAACCATAGTTTTTCACTTCTTATAGAATGATTTACCTCTTAATACATATTTTTCTTTTTTTTTCAAGCATTATTTTTGTTTATTCAAAATTTTACTTTTTATTTTGAAATTTGTATTGGTTGAAATCAAAAATCTATTTTGAGTATATTTTTAAGTATTTTACTTTTAATGAAAAAATAAAAAAGACCGGATCAAATTCTTCCGGCCTTCTTTATATAAAATCATGACAGACTGTACGATAAAAATATATATTTATATAAATAGTTTAGTAACAGATTCCTAATATTATGGTTGACGTTTTTTCAGCTGATTCCATCGAGCCGGTTTATCCGGCAGAATAATATTTACTCTCCCGATTCAGCCGCTGCAATCATTTTTGAAGATGTGCTGATATAATCCAGAAATATCTCTTTCGCTTCTGTCATCACCGGATCAAATTTATTCTTTTTGTCTTCGGGATCCGGCATTTCGTCCTCATCGATCTCTTCCAGTTCGGAAACATTTGCCAGAATCTTTTCTCCCTGAATGGATCTTCGCATATTTTCCAACTCAAACCGGAGGTTTTCAGCCTCTTCCCTCTCCTTTTCCCGGGTGGACTCTTTAAGAGATATGGTTTTTTTTGCCCTGATTTTTTTCAACCGTTCGATGCCGGCAAGAATATACTTGAAGCCCGGGTCGTTTTTGCTTCTTTCCTGATGGAGCCTTTTGAGCCTTTCGATTGTGGCGGAAGTTTCCGGCAAAGGCTCATACCGGACCTTATCGATGCTGTCCCATACCAGGGCGTTCGGCAGGGAGCTTTCACCGATTTTTTCCTTGTCATAGATTTCAGGGAAAAGAATATCCGGTATGACCCCCTTGCTCTGGGTGCTTTCACCGGAAACGCGGTAAAATTTCCCCCGGGTCATTTTCAACTGCCCCTTTTTAAGCTTTTCCAGGGATTGAACCGTACCCTTGCCAAAGCTCTGCGTGCCGACCACGATCCCCCGGTTGTAGTCCTGAATAGCTCCCGCAAAGATCTCGGAAGCGGATGCGCTCATCCGGTTGATCATGATCATGAGAGGCCCCCCGTAAACAATACCGGGATAGGGATCCTTGAGCGTACGGGTTCGCCCCCTTTCACCGCGGACCTGAACGATCGGCCCTTTATCAATAAAAAGCCCGGTCAGGGCATTTGCCTCCTGCAGGGCTCCGCCTCCGTTTTCCCGAAGGTCAATGATGATCCCGTCCACCTTTTCCCGGACGAGTTCCTTCAAAAGACGCCTGACGTCCCGGGTGGTGCTTCGATAATCTTTTTTGCCTTCCTGATACGCTTTGAAATCGACATAAAATGTCGGGATATCGATAATGCCGACCTTGTAAATCGAGCCGTTTTTTTCAAGCTCCACCCGCTCTTTCTGGGCAGCCTGCTCTTCCAGCTTGACGGTATTCCGGGTGAGGCTGATAATTTTTGTCATGGTGTCATCCACGGCATCAACCGGAATAATCTCAAGACGGACCACCGTATTTTTGGGCCCCCGGATCAGATCAACAACATCGTCCAGACGCCAGCCCACAACATCGACAATCTCTTTGTCAGCCCCCTGCCCCACACCGACTATCCGGTCTCCGGGCTTTAGAAGACCGGACTTGTCCGCCGGACCGGCAGATATCAGACGAACGATTTTCGTATATTCATTCTTACTTTGCAGAAGCGCCCCGATACCCTCCAGGGAAAGCTTCATCAGAATGTCAAAATTTTCGTAAATCCGTGGCGAGAAGTACTGTGTATGGGGATCAAATGTCTGCGCAAAAGAGTTCATAAAGGCCCTGAAAACATCCTCGCTGTCCCGCTGCTCCATTCTATGAAGCTGGCTTTTATATTTTTTCCCAAGCAGTTCCAGAATCTTGTCCTCTGTTTTTTCAGCAAGCCTCAGGTTGATCACCTCATTCTTAAGGCGTTTCCTCCAGAGGTCATCCAGCTCAGCTCTGCTGGATGGCCAGGGAGATTTCTTGCGATCTATTTCAATGCTTTCGTCGATCTCATAGTTAAAATCTTTCAATCCGCCTTCAATCAGGCTGTTGACGTATTCCAATCTTTCGATGACTCGGAGCTGATACCGATTACAGATGGCAAACGCCGGCTCCAGATCACCCTTTTGCAGGGCATCATCCAGGCAGTGCTTCACCGACTGGAAATCATCGATATCGGATTTCAAAAAATAGCTGCGATTGCTGTCCAGATCCCGGATAAACTGTTTAAAAATCTTTGCTGACAGCGTGTCGTCCAGACCCTGGTGTTTGTAATGATAATTTTCCAGAAATTTAACGATCTCAAGGCTGGTTTTCGGGTGGTCTTTTTCAGGAACGAATATGGGGGAACCTACCGTGTTGGAGATCGAGGGGCAGGAAGGTGCCGAAGAAACCTTTCCCGGTGCGCATCCGTTCAGGGCAATGCTGTTGATGGCGATTAAGCAGACAGATAGTGCGGCAAGCAGAAAAATAATTTTTTTTGGTTTTAAAAAAGTCATCTATAATCCCTTTTTGGTATCGGAATCCGGATCAGATTTCCGAGTCAATAATATAGGCATCCAGGTCATCCTCGGCAACATAAGTCGCGGAAATAACCTTTTCTCTGATGGAAATTCCTGCCTGATGGACGGTATCGGCATCTCCCGAGACCAGAGGGTGCCACCATTCAAGATTTTTTCCCTCGATGATTCTGCGGTAGGCGCATGTTACGGGCAGCCAGTCGATTGTCCGGATCATTTCAGGATTTATCACCAGACAATCCGGTACAAAGCTTTTCCGCTCATCATACAGGCCGCATTTACAGGTCCAGGTATCCAGGTAACGGCAGGCCACGCTGGTGTAGGAAACCTTTTCCGTATCCTCGTCCTTCAGCTTTTCAAGGCAGCATCGGCCGCATCCGTCACAAAGGAGCTCCCATTCTTCCCTTGTCATTTGTTCGAGAGATTTTCTTTCCCAGAATGGGTTTTCCATATCTGTCATGTTCAAAAATCCAAATAAAACTTTTTATATATAACCCTGCCGGCATAGGCAGGCTTCCTGAATATGGTTTATCCGAAACCGGAACGAACCAATTTATTATATTATCATTTTTTATCCTGAATTGGGAGAACAATTTGAAACAATTTGATATTCCGAATCATCATTTCCAAAAAAGAAAAAATCCGGACAATATTTATTTTGAAAAACAATCATTTTGGATGTATGGTTAAAAAAACAGCAGGCTTTACATCGTCTTTCCCGAGGCATTTTCAGAACGTTCAGGCGTTTTGCATCTGCCTCTCTTTTTACAAAACAAGGAGATTCACCTTTATGAGCGGCAGCGCAGCAATAGAATCAGTGGCATATGAACTTCCCCTCCATCGTATATCTTCGGCATTTATTGAAGAGCAGTTATCCGGGACAATGTCCCGCCTTCGAATCCCCCCGGGACAGCTTGTGGGCCTTACCGGCATCCGCGAACGCAGGTTCTGGCCTCCGAATGTAATGCCCAGCGATGTGGCAACACAGGCAGCTCGGAAGGCAATCGAAGCCGCCTCCATCAACCCGGAAGAAATTGGATGTCTTATCAGCACATCGGTATGCAAGGACTATATCGAGCCTTCAGTCGCGGCCCTTGTGCACGGTAATATCGGGCTTCCGCCAGGCTGCCTGAATTTTGACATCGGAAACGCCTGTCTTGGTTTCATGACCGGGCTGAACACCGTTATCATGATGATCGAGACCAACATGATAAAATACGGCCTTGTGGTTGCCGGAGAGGGGTCCCGTGAGCCCATAGAAGCCACCATCCAGCGCCTTCAGTCTCCGGAAGTCACCGTAAGGGAATTTTTCAGTAATTTTGCCACGCTGACCCTGGGGTCCGGCGCTGCCGCTGTCATACTGAGCCATCGGGACATCTCAAATTCGAACCATATCATCAACGGGTCCGCAAACCTTGCCGCTACCGAGCACTGCCGGCTCTGCTTCGGGCAGAAGGACCGGATGACCGCCGATGCTCCCGGTGTCATGACCCATGGCGTAGAGCTGGCCTATCAAACCTGGAAACTGGCCTCTGAAAACCTTGCAAACTGGAGCGATGAAACCATCGACCATTATATCCCACATCAGGTCAGTGCACGAAACATGGAAGCCCTGAACAAAAAACTCGGACTGACCCCGGAAAAGGCGCATCTGAACTTTCACACACTGGGAAACATCGGGCCGGCCGCCATCCCCATCACCCTGGGCATAGCAGCGGATAAAAACCAGTTCATGCCCGGAGATCACATCGCCATGATGGGAATCGGAAGCGGACTGAACTGCACCATGATGAGTATTACCTGGTAAACCACCAGCTACCCGGCACTGAACTTCCTCCTTCTTGCGCCGTTATAGCCGTTATTGTTATTTGAGGCGAGGGTAATATCGCTGCACCGGGTATCTACAGCCGGATATCCCAGAAACCCGTTTATCTCCCGTATCATTTCAGGCGTTGCATTCAGCTTAAAACCATCAGCCAGCCGGATAACCGTTTCTGTCGACCCCGGAGCCCGAAGGTG
>JAQYVL010000005.1 GCA_030145525.1 Desulfobacterales bacterium | reverse complement strand
CGGACTTCTGGAACATGCACATTTTACAAGGCCCAGAGTATTTGAGGGCGATGAAGTTCCGGAAGTTCTTTTATCCGGTAACCACAGGGAAATTGAGAACTGGCGGCTTGAGTCATCATTGATGAGAACGTTGATGAAACGGCCTGATCTTCTGAAAGCAAAGCCCCTGAGCAGCAGTGAAATCGAGATACTTAAAAAATGGGGCCGCAACATTGAAGGAATCGTACGCACCTGATCTTTATGTGGCGCTTTTGCATTATCCGGTGGTCAATAAAAACGGTGAAACCATAACTTCGGCTGTTACCAATCTTGACTTGCACGATATTGCAAGGGCCTCAAAAACATATGGAATCACAAGGTTTTATGTTGTAACACCCCTTCAGGATCAAAAAAAACTCCTGGAAAAAATTCTGTCTCACTGGATTTCAGGAAGCGGAGCCGCCTATAACCGGATCAGGGGAGATGCGCTTGAGATTGTCAGGATCAAAGATACGCTGAAGGGCGTTTTAGATGATATTCGGATAAAAAGCGGCTTACAGGCAAAAACTGTGGTTACCACTGCCAAAAAAAACTTCCGGAACATCAACTTTCAAGGCCTCCGAAAAATGCTGGAAAGCGGCACCCCGCATGTTTTGATTTTTGGCACCGCCTGGGGGCTCTCAGATAATTTTTTAGAAAAAGCCGACTTTATTCTTGATCCGATCATGGGGGATGCTGATTACAACCACCTTTCGGTCAGGTCGGCAGTATCCATTATCCTGGATCGTCTGAAAGGCGATTCGGATCATCTGAAAAAAGATACGGATAATGAATTATAAATTTTTCTGGACATTTTCTAAAAAACAGAATAGGTAATGCTGGTTGATATTTTGTGATACTATACATTTTGCAGACAATGTAGTGCTGCTTGCAGATGAAAAAATTTTTGGGGGATATTATGCAGACTATTCAAGAAATAGAAAAAGAACAGGTTCGGCTTGATCATCCTGAATTCTTTCCGGGCGATACGGTCACGGTCTATGTTAAAATCAGGGAGGGTGAAAAAGAGCGTATTCAGGCTTTTCAGGGAGTTGTCATCAGCAAAAAAAAGGGAACAACAAATGCCTCTTTCACCGTTCGGAAAGTTTCCTATGGAGTCGGTGTGGAAAGAATTTTCCCGCTCAACTCTCCGATCATCGACAGAGTTGAGGTCAACACACAGGGCCGTGTTCGCCGTTCAAAAATATACTATCTGAGAAAATTAAGAGGAAAGGCCGCAAGGATCAAAGAACACCGCTTTCGATAGTTTGATGGTTGACATAGAAAAAATTGAATGGAACATTCTTCCGAACCCGATATTTGGGCTTTTGAAAAAAAAGCCCGGAACAGGGACTTTTCTAATATTGCAGGTGTAGACGAGGCAGGACGAGGGCCTCTCGCCGGCCCTGTTGTTTCCGCAGCCGTTATCCTGCCGAACTCCTTTCCGACCTCCGGAATTACAGATTCCAAGAAATTAACTCCTCAAAAAAGGGAATTGCTGTTCCATGTTATTCGCCGGCATGCCCTCGCCATCGGCGTTGGTGTTGTTGATTCCGAAGAAATTGATCGGATCAATATCCTCCAGGCTTCCCTTCTCTCCATGAAAATGTCGGTAGACAATCTGAATCCTCCGCCCGACTGCCTTCTGATAGATGGAATATTTAAAATCTCCTCGGATCTTCCCCAGGAAGCCATTAAAAAAGGGGACTCCCTGAGTATTTCAATTTCCGCGGCATCCATTATCGCAAAAGTTACCCGTGACCGCCTCATGGAAAAATATCATCAGCAGTACCCATTGTTTGCTTTTAACAAAAACAAGGGGTATCCTACAAAAGCACATAAAGAAGCAATCAGGCTCCACGGATGCTGTCCGATCCATCGAAAAACATTCAAGGGCGTTAGAGAATATATATAAAAAGAAATAAAACACGGATCGGGACAGGGCGCAATGCGAAACAGCAGACAACAATTCGGAGAAAAAGGCGAATCCATCGCTGTAAAACAACTGAAAAAAGAAGGTTATAAAATACTGGAGCGGAATTACCGCAATAAGCTGGGGGAAATTGACATTATTGCAAGAGACGGAGAGGTGATTACCTTTATTGAGGTGAAAGCACGAAAATCAGAAAAGTTCGGTACGCCCCGGCATGCAGTTACTCCGGCAAAACAGAAAAAAATATCCATGGTAGCCCTCTCCTATTTAAAAGAAAAAAATCAGTTCGGCAAAAGGGCCCGGTTCGATGTGGTAACCATTAACTCCCAAAGCAGCAACAGCACGGTGAGCGTCATCAAAAATGCATTTGATCTCGCCCGCACCTGAACAGGATATGGATAAAAACGGCTATCTTTACGTTGTAGCGACCCCGATCGGAAACATAAACGACATCACGATAAGAGCGCTCAAGGTTTTGTCGGAGGTCGATTTCATAGCTGCTGAAGATACCCGTGAAACCGGCAAACTGCTCGCATTCCATAAGATAAAAGGAAAGCTTGTCTCCTGTCATGAACACAATGAAACCGCAAAAGCGCAAGACCTGATAGACAGGGTGAAAAAGGGGGCATCCATCGCCCTTGTGACAGATGCAGGGACACCGTCTGTTTCCGACCCCGGTTATCGGATAGTACAAACCGCAATTCAAAACCGAATTCAACCGGTTCCGATACCAGGTCCGTCAGCCGCCATCGCCGCCCTTTCCGTTTCCGGATTACCGACCGACACATACAAATTTGTCGGTTTTCTCTCCAAAAAAAAAGGAAAACGTCTGGAGCAATTGAAAAAACTTGCAATAGAGCCGGGAACTATCATATTTTATGAATCTCCGAAAAGGATCAGCCGTCTTTTACATGAAATGCTGGAAGTTCTGGGTAATCGAGACGCTGTTTTTGCAAGGGAAATCACCAAACGATTTGAGGAATTTCATAGAGGAAAAATAACTGAAATTATTAAAAAAATAGAACGAAAAAAGACTGTCAGGGGAGAGTGTACCCTGCTTGTTACAGGGAATGTGAAGACCGACCCGGTTTGTCTGCGGGATATCCGAGAGGAAATTGCCGAAAAACTGAAAGAAACCGGAAAAAAACCGTCAGCCCTTGCACATGAAATAGCCGAGGAATACGGACTGCCCCGGAAAACAATATACCAGGAAATATTAGACATAAAAGACCGGTACCCCTCAGAGACAAAAGAATAATCATCATGTTAACCGGAAAGACCGGTTTGAGAAATTCAATCTTGCATAAGCTCAGGGATAGGCAGCGTATTAAATCAACATCGGAACGGAATTGGAGAAAGATATGGAAAGGATGGATGCTATTTTTTCACCGGAGTCAGTTGCAGTTCTGGGCGCCTCGACCACTCCCGGAAAGGTTGGGCATGATATTTTCCAAAATATTCTAAGAGGCGGCTACAAAGGAACACTTTATCCGGTAAACCCAAGGGCAAAATCAATCCAGTGCATAAAAGCATATCCTTCTCTTCTGGATATTTCCGATCCGGTGGATCTCGCCATAATAATTCTGCCGCCCGCTATCGCCCTTGAAGCTGTAAAGGATTGCGTAGAAAAAGGCGTTAAAGGCATTGTAATTGTCTCGGCCGGTTTTAAAGAAGTCGGCGGAGAGGGGCTTGAGATCGAAAACAGGATCGTCGATATCTGTGACAAAGCCGTCATCCGAATTGTCGGTCCCAATTGTCTTGGTGTGATAAACCCCCATAGGGATATTCGTCTGAATGCAAGCTTTTCCGCAAGAATGCCTCGTGAAGGAAATATTTCCTTTATTTCTCAAAGCGGCGCCCTTTGCACGGCTGTCCTCGATTTTGCCGCAGATCGGGGATTCGGTTTTTCAAAGTTCATCTCCATCGGCAACAAGGCTGATGTGGATGAGCTGGATCTGCTGCGCTACCTCCACCAGGATCTTCATACGGAAGTCATTATGATTTACATGGAGGAACTCAAACGAGCCGGTCAGGAATTCATTGACGTGGCCAAAGAAATTACTTCCGGTGAACGGCCCACCCCGATACTGGTAATCAAATCAGGACGAACAGCGGCAGGCGCTCAGGCAGCAGCATCCCATACCGGAGCTCTGGCCGGAACAGAAGGCCTTTATGATGCTATTTTTGACGAAGGCGGGATCATCCGTGTGGATTCCGTCATTGAACTTTTTGACTATGCCAATGCGTTTGCCTGTAAAAAAATTCCCGCAGGCAACAAGATTGCCATAGTAACCAATGCGGGCGGTCCCGGTATCGTAGCCACTGATGTAACCGTAACGTCCGGTCTGGAACTGGCTGTATTAGGTGAAGAAACCGTTGAGGTGCTGGCCAGCCACCTTCCCCCGACCGCAAATCTTCATAACCCCGTGGATGTCATCGGTGATGCGTCACAGGACCGGTATGAAAACGCGCTGAATGCCGTTATACGAGATGAAAACGTCCACTGTGCCCTGGTAATCCTGACGCCCCAGTCCATGACCAATGCAATTGGAACTGCGGAGGTCATTGTAAAAATAGCAAAAAAATCACCCAAACCGATTGTATGCTGTTTCATGGGGGTTGTGGATGTCTCTGCCGGCGTGAAACACCTGCAGGAGAATAATATTCCGGTTTACAAATTTCCGGAGAGCGCGGCACGGGCACTGGGGAAACTCTATACAGCTACAAAATGGCTGAACCGACAGCGGCTCGCCCAGTTTGAATTAAAACACGACAAAGAATGCGCTGCCAAAATCATTAAAAGCTGCCTGAAGAAAGGACAAACATATCTTGGGGAATTCGAAGGGCTTGATCTGCTGAAATGCTATGGTTTTAATACTCTGCCCACTCGGCTTGCCGAAAATGAAAACCAGGCCGTAGCGATTTCGAAAGAGATGGGATATCCGGTTGTCATGAAAATTGTATCCTCCCAGATTATTCATAAATCCGATGCCGGCGGTGTAATGGTAGGCATGAAAGATGAAAATGAAGTCAAAGCTGCGTTTTCCAAAATTATTGAAAATACCAAAAATTATAACCCGGATGCTGTAATCGACGGTGTTCTGATTCAGGAAGTGGCAGCATCCGGCAGAGAAGTTATCCTGGGAATGAACCGTTATAAGGATCATGGACCTCTGTTGATGTTCGGTCTTGGGGGCGTGTTTGTAGAGCTGTTCAAAGATGTTGTTTTCCGTCTCGCTCCTATCGGACGAAACAATGCCAGAAGAATGGTGCGGAGCATCAGAAGCTTTCCCCTGTTGAACGGGTTTCGCGGCAAACCAAAGACAGATCTTGAAGCAATCCATAAACATCTAGTCAGCCTGTCGCACCTCGTCATCGATCATCCGGAGATTAAAGAGCTGGACATAAATCCCCTGCTGGTCCATCCCGAAGGGAAAGGAGCCACCGTGGCGGACGTCAGGATAATCCTGGATGAACCTGATTCTAACAGTTAACATGGACACCCTGTTTCCGTTCATACTTTCGGTCCCTGAAAAGAAACAACAACTGCGAGGCCGCGAACGTGTCGCTTTCCTCAGCCGGTTTGCAAGACGCGCTGTGGAACGCTCGTCCCAAAAAACCGGTGTTCGCCTTGGCCACTTCAATAAGGATGAAAAAGGCGTTCCCCTTCCCTCCGGGGAATATCACTGGTCGATCAGCCACAAACCGGAATACGTTACAGGTGTTGTTTCTCTGGAAAAAATCGGAATTGATATTGAAAAACTCCGCCCTTATTCAAAGGGCCTCGAAAAAAAAGTGGCCGATATAAAAGAATGGAATCTTTGTAAAAGTGACCGATCCGAACTTCTTTTCCGTTACTGGACAGCCAAAGAAGCAGTCCTAAAAGCCGAAGGGATGGGGCTTTCCGGTCTTTCGGCCTGCAAAGTTGTAAAAGTCATTGATGAAACCAATCTGATTGTAAACTTCCGAAATCAAAACCGGCTTATCGAACACTTCTTTTGCAAAAATCACGTGGCAGCGATCGTCAAAGATAACCATCGAGTGGAATGGACGGTTCAATAAGTAAATGATCGACGGATTTGGATGGCGATAACTACTAATTTGACTTTGGGTAAGTATATGTATATCTTTTAACGTGTTTGGCATAAATACGTTCCGATTCGCTGTCTCAAAAGAGGATGGACGCAAACACAAAAAACAATGAAAACGAATTCAAATTATGGAGATAAAACAGACAATGAAAGCTGTAAAAAATATAGAAGATGAATATTTGGGATTTGAACAGGGTCCGATAAGACCGCCAAGCGAAGCAAACAGTCTTCTGATTCGAGTGACAAGAAACTGCCCCTGGAACCGATGCACCTTTTGTCCGGTTTATAAAGGAAGCCGATTCTCTCTGCGGTCAGTGGACCATGTAATAAAAGATATCGATCTCCTGCATCGGCTTATCGTGATGATGAAAGAGGCAGGGGAGAAAACCGGATATATAAACCGGGAGGAAATCAGCAGGAAAGCCCGAAACCTGAATTCAAATGAACTTCAGGCATTTCATGCCGCATTCAACTGGATGGCAGCCGGTATGGAGTCTGTTTTTATTCAGGATGCCAACAGCCTGATCATTAAGCCCTCTGATTTGATAAAAATACTGAAGCATCTCAAAGACAGGTTCCCATGGATAAAGCGAATCACCTCCTATGCGAGATCACATACAATCGCCCGGATCAAAGATGAGGACATGAGAGCAATAGGAGATGCAGGACTGAACAGAATACATATCGGACTGGAATCCGGAGCAGATGCCGTATTGAAAATGGTCAAAAAGGGTTCCACTCAGGAAGTGCATATCAAGGCTGGTCTCAAGGTGAAAAAAGCGGGTATCGAACTTTCCGAATATGTCATGCCCGGTCTGGGGGGAAAGGCGCTTTCGATCGTTCATGCAGTTGAAACCGCAGACGCGCTTAACATCATAAACCCTGAGTTTATAAGGCTTAGAACCCTTGCGATACCCAACAGCGTCGAGCTGTTTAAGGAATACGAAAGCAAACGGTTTGAGAAATGTACGGATCTTATGATGGCTGAAGAGATTCTTCTGTTTCTTGAAACACTGGATGGTATAAACAGCACCATTAAAAGCGATCATATTCTGAACCTCTTTGAAGAGATTGAAGGACGTCTCCCGGATGAAAAAGAAAAAATGCTTACAGTTCTTCGCGAATTCCTGAGCATGCCTCCTGAGCGCCAGATGCTGTATCAGGTTGGAAGACGGCTGGGGTTTTTTTCCAGATTGAAGGATCTGAAAAACAGTCAGGCGGTTTCAAGAGCGGAAGAGACATGCAGACAGCTTGGTATAACACCTGAAAACGTTGATACGACGATTGATGAGTTGATGAAACGATTTATCTAAAAAGGCAATTGTAAAATAAAAAATGCATTTCTGTATATGACTGACTAATTCAAAACCGGTTTTATAGAATGAGGTACCCTCTATGGGGAAGCCAAAGCTGAAAGAACTGAATATCAGAAGAGAATGGTGCAAGGGGTGCGGGATATGTGTTAGTTTCTGTCCGACCAAAGTGCTGGAGCTGGATGAAAAGGACAAAGCTCTGGCAGCCCGTCCTGAAGACTGTACATGCTGCCTACTTTGTGAAATGAGATGCCCGGATCTTGCAATCGAGGTGATATTGGAAAATGAATAAATTTAAGAATATCCCTCTCTATCCTTTTAAGGATCGTTAACATGGAAAAAAACATAAAGTTTGTTCAGGGAAATGAAGCATGTGCAGAAGCGGCCATATATGCAGGCCTCGATTTTTTCGCGGGATATCCCATCACGCCCTCAACCGAAATCACAGAGCATATGGCGCTGAAGCTGCCCCAAATCGGCGGAAAATTTCTTCAGATGGAAGATGAAATTGCTTCTTTGTGCGCAATAATCGGCGCCTCCCTTACAGGAAAAAAAGTTATGACCGCCACCAGCGGTCCCGGGTTCTCACTGATGCAGGAGGCTCTGGGCTATGCGATTATGACTGAGATACCCTGCGTTATCGTAAATGTCCAGCGCGGAGGCCCTTCCACGGGTTTGCCGACACACGCCAGTCAGGGAGACGTCAACCAGGCCAGCTGGGGAACGCATGGAGATCACGCAATCATCGCGCTTACAGCTTCCAACCATCAGGATCTGTTTGAGATTACCGTTGAAGCGTTTAACCTTGCGGAAACTTACAGGACCCCGGTTATTCTTCTTTTAGATGAGGTGGTCGGCCACATGCGGGAAGGCTTTGTGATTCCAAAACCGGGAAAAATTCCTCTTGTCGGTCGGCTTCGGACCTCTGTAAAACAGGGTGTTGATTATCATCCATATCTCCCAAGGGAAGACGGCCGCCTGCCCATGTCGGACTTTGGCGGAGTTCATCGATATAACGTTACCGGTCTATTTCATGATATGTGGGGATTTCCAACGGATGATCCCAAAAGCGTTCATGAACTCCATCGCCATCTCATCGATAAAATATTAAATAACGTTCATCTGATTGAAAAACATAAGGAGTATTATCTGGATGATGCAACCACGATTCTTATATCCTACGGATCTTCCGCAAGGTCTGCCCGGCACCTTGTTGAGAACCGGAGAAGTAGAGGAGAGCTGCTCGGGCTTCTGGAACTCCAGACCATCTGGCCGTTTCCATATGGTCTTATCCGGAAAATATGTGCGGATGCACGGTACGTCGTTGTCGTTGAGATGAATATGGGGCAGATTCTCCGGGAAGTAAAAATCGCCATCGATGATCCGGAAAAAGTATTTCTGGCCAACCGGATTGACGGTTCCTATATCACACCAACCGACATCCGCAACATACTGCGTCTGATTCAGGGAAAGGGGGTATAACAAATGGCGGTAAGAGATTATCTGCGAGAACGTTTTTTCCCTCACATGTGGTGTCCCGGATGCGGGCATGGTACGGTATTAAACAATCTGCTCCGGGCGATAGAAAATCTTAAAATCGAAAAAAACGATATTGTAATGGTATCGGGAATCGGTTGTTCCGCCCGTATTTCCGGATATGTTGATTTTCACACGCTTCACACCATTCATGGCCGGGCGCTTGCTTTCGCAACCGGAGTCAAAATGAGCCGCCCGGACCTGAACCTGATTGTCCCCATGGGAGATGGCGACGCCCTTGCCATTGGCGGAAATCATTTCATTCATGCAGCAAGGCGAAACATTGATATCACAGCCATTATCATGAATAATCGTATTTACGGGATGACGGGCGGGCAGTTCTCACCTCTCACCGGTTACGGCAAACTGGCAACGACCGCTCCTTATTCCAATATTGACCATGATTTTGATGCGGTTTCACTGGCGACTGCTGCGGGGGCAAGCTTTGTCGCCAGAACGACAACCTATCATGTGAAGCAGATGGCGGATATTTTTCAGAAAGCCATTTTGCATAAAGGATTTTCCGTAGTGGAAGTACTAACCCAGTGCCCAACCTATTTTGGACGTAAAAATAGAGCTGGAAGTGCCGCGGAAATGGTTGAAAACTATAAAAAAAGCACAACGCCGATTGGTTCCAAGGCAAGCCAGGAAAATTCCGATCTTATCGAACGTGGCATCTTTATCGAAAAGGATCTGCCCGAGTATTGCGGCGAATACGATAAAATTATTCAAAAAGCCATGAAAGGGAAATAGCCATGGAGAGATTCAGAATCGTCATGTCAGGCTCCGGCGGCCAGGGGGTAATTACTGCAGCCGTAATCCTTTCTGAGGCGGCTGTTTTATATGAAGGCCTGACAGCAGTCCAGTCACAGGCCTATGGCCCTGAAGCGCGCGGTGGTGCAGCGCGAGCCGATGTGATTATCTCGGATTCGGAAATTCATTTCCCAAAGGTTATACAACCCAATGTGCTGGTATGCCTTACCCAGATGGCATATAATAAATTCGTTCCGATCATCAGGCCGGGAGGTCTGTTGATAACCGACAACCGGTATGTCACAATAGAACGGAAAATCGATGCAAAGCAGATAGAACTCCCTTTGTACCAACGTGTCATGGATGAAATCGGAAAGCCCATCGTATTAAACATCTGTATGCTGGGCGCCCTGATCCGCCTGATCGACATTGTTCGTCCGGAATCGATTGTAAAGGTCCTCGAGAAAAGAGTGCCTCAGAATTTCATTGAGATGAATCAAAAGGCTCTGGATCTGGGATATAAACTCGCTGAAAAGTTTATCAAATAGTCTTGTGTGCAATGAAGCCGCCACAGAACGAAAAGGGGGGATATACATCCATACCCCCTTTTGTGTTCAAAAATGCCTCTATTGTGACTTTTACTCCACAACAAACCTTTCCCTGACCCATGATTTTCTGAGTGCCCTCAAGACTGAAATCAAAATCAGAAAATCAGCCTTTCAAGAATTCGATACCATATATATCGGAGGAGGAACCCCGTCTGTTATGCCTCCGGAGCAGACAGAAGACTTATTTGAAACAATATATAAAAATTTCAGTATTGTTCCGGATGCAGAAATAACGATAGAAGTCAATCCGGGTACAGTAGATTTGCCCGCACTGAAACGTTACAGGAAAATCGGGATCAACCGGCTCAGCATCGGTGTCCAGTCCTTTTCCGAAAAGAACCTCCGGTTTCTTGGACGAATCCATTCAGCACCAGATGCCTTAAAGACAGTTCAGGAAGCCCGAAACGCCGATTTCAAAAACATAAGCCTGGACCTGATCTACGGCCTTCCAGGGCAGACCCTGAAATCCTGGGAAGCGGACCTTGTCAAGGCTCTTGAATTCGCTCCGGAACATCTTTCGTGCTATATGCTTACCTATGAACCGGATACGCCATTGACCTCAGCCCTGAATAAAAAGCATTTTTCCCCTCTTGAAGAAAAAAAAACCGGAGAGCTGTTTATGGCGACCCGTGCATTCCTGGCAAGAAACGAATACCTCCAATATGAGATATCCAGCTATTCCTTGAGGGGAATCTTCCCATCCATGCACAACCGAAAATACTGGTCATTCCATCCCTACACCGGGTTCGGGCCTTCAGCCCACTCCTTTTCCGGCAGCATCCGATCCTGGAATCATCGATCGGTGACGCTATATATTGAAGACCTGAAAAAGGATCAGCTTCCGGTTGAAAACAAAGAAGTTCTGAACCGGGAGCAGAAAATTATCGAAGCCATCTATCTGGGCCTTCGACAGACAGACGGCATTGATCTGAAAAATTTCCAAACGAATTTTAACAGGCGGTTTGAAGAGATGTTCGAAGATGTCGTTGCGCTTCTTAAGAATAAAAAATATCTGGAAATAGATCAGGGCCGCTGTTTTTTATCGCCGCAGGGAATGCTTTTTCTGGACAGCATCGCCGGCATGTTTAGCGGAACAGACTTTTATCTAAAGTGAGCGTTTTAACAATCTCTATAAAAAGCACGGAGATTAAAAATAAAAACCCATCATCCTGCTTAAAAATCCGGGATGATGGGTTTTATGCTATCAGGGCTATGTGGAAAGCGTCTTGATCAGCACACCGATATAAAATCGGGCATGACTGATATGCGCGGCCAGGTTGGCTCGGTGGTTGGCGAGGGTGCTGCTTAAATCGCTGTTGGTAATTATAATGGGTTCGATATTGCGTGCACGCTCGAGGGACTCAATTGCATGATGAAGCTCTTTCAGACAGTTCCTTCGATCCAGTGTCTGATGAAAGTCTTTTTCTATCGCTTTGAGGATTGTCTCCATGGCACTGGCAACGCCTTTAGCATAATAAAAATAGTTGTCTGCATCGAAAAAGCTGACCCTGCTTCCATCTTTCTCCCTGACTTTCACAAGATTATCATCACAACTTCCAAGAAGATGTTCATACTCGACGAGCAGCGGTATCAAATTGTCCGCGCGTGTATAAAAACTGGCTTCTCCTCTCTTCAGTTTTTCGGCGTATTTCTCAAGCTCTTCCAGACCATCATTGTATTTCCCCTCCGAAGACGGAAACATGAAGCTTTCAGCTTCAATTACAAAACACGTGCTTCTGGCGTTTTCAAGATTCTTGTCAAAAGCGGAAGCAGTCCCGGTGCGTGAGATGTTCTCTGCAAGCTGTTCCGCTGTCCGCCTTGTGACCTCGATAACACCCAGCTGAAAGTTGTTTACATTGTCGGTAGCAAAACTGAAAATGTCGTTTGGACGCCATCCCCAGAAGCGCTCGCTTAATTCATATCTGAGAGGCTTGATTGTAGCCTTCACAAAGGCAACACCGGTCGGAAGCTGTTGGGCGGCGAAGTCCTTTTCATATGTCAGAGCATAGTGCTTTGCCGTCTGATTCGGGTCTGCTTTTTCTACCTTCCGGGCTGAATCTTTGGAAGGATAAGCGTGGGATTTGTCTTCTGTTGCAGGCCTTTTCGTCAATCCTTCTTCAAGGGCTCTTTTTTCCGGATCTTCCATATCATTCGTTACAGCTTCCTGTTGTGTATGCATCTCTTCTGAAGCGGGCTGTTTCGTTGGCTTGGTAAAATAGCCAAGAACCAAAGCGCTGATCAGCAAAACAACGACAGTAAGCAATACGCCTACAATAATCCGTTTTGCGGTAAATCCCCTGAATCCTCCGCTGGTCTCATTTTTATTTTCCATAATTACTCCATCGGTTAGTGATCCATTCTGACCTTAAAGACTTTTTTCTTATTCTAATGCATTATATGATAAAAATTTAATACTCAACCATTTCTGAGTTTACGAATGTCTCCCACACGTATGGTTACATTTTTCGAATCAAAATATTCAATAAGAGGAATTAGATATTTTCTCGATACCCCTGCCATCTCTTTGAACCGGGG
>JAQYVL010000004.1 GCA_030145525.1 Desulfobacterales bacterium | reverse complement strand
ATGAATAATGAGATGCTCACCGCTTTTGCTTAAAAGACAGATGACACCTTTTCTAACGTTCCTGTGCTGCCTTTTATTTGCCATGCCCGGATGTTCGTTAATAAAGATTCATGAGCAGACAAAACTTGTCGAAAGCGTTGGCTTTATCAAGGGGAACATCAAGCTCACAAGTGACCAGCAAGGGGCTGTTATTGTCCTGCAATTTCGTGATAAAAAAGGCATCCCTGTTCTTGAGAGGCATGTTATTGCTTCGGAAAAAGGCGACTTTCTGTTTTCAGTTGGCCCCGGCAAGTACTACATCGCCGCATTTATCGATGTCAATAATGATGGCCTCTACCAACAGGAAGAGCACGGCAACTATCATGGACTTCCTTCAAAAATTGACGTTGCACCCAAGCAGACTGTAACGATTGGATCTATTACAATTGACAGAGAAGTTCACAAACCGGATACGGAGATCAAACCGATCGTCAAAATCAGGGCTGTTTGGAAAAATATCGGCAAGGTCGCTGCACTGGACGATCCCAGGTTCAGTCGTGACAACTATGAATTGGGTCTCTGGAGGCCTGTTGACTTCCTTGACCAGGCTGAAGGAGGGCTGTTTTTCCTGCAGGAATATCAGAAGGGTAAAATCCCGGTACTTTTAGTGCATGGCGTCAACGGTGGTCCTGCTGACTGGGAAAAGGTGATCGAAAGTCTCGACAAACGGTTTTTTCAACCATGGGTTTTGTATTACCCTTCCGGCTTGAGGCTGGATATGATCAGCGATTACCTGGTTGAAGCCGTCTCCCGTTTGCAGCACAAGTATGCCTTTACGGAATTTAACGTTATTGCCCACAGCATGGGGGGATTGGTCGCCCGATCCTTTGTGAAAAAATATATCGAACATGCTGCGGAAAATTCAAAAAGACTGCGCCTGGTAATGACTGTCAACAGCCCGATGGCTGGTATGCCCGCTGCAGCAGCAGGGATCAGGCAATCCCCCATCGTGATTCCATCCTGGCGTGATGTTGAGCCAGACAGTGCATTCTTACAAGGCATTCATGCCTGGAATTGGCCGCCGGAAATTCCCTATCACCTGGTATTTTCCTTCACAGATGAAGAAAGTGGTGACGGTGTGGTCCCCTTACAGAGCCAGGTTCCACTGAAACTGCAGTTAGAGTCAATACGTATGTATGCTTTTAACAACGATCATGTGGGAACTCTCAATGATAATAATTTTATTGATTTGCTCAATAGAATCTTAAAAGATAATATTAAAAAATAACTAAAAAGAAATAGAGGGAAAAAAGTAAGGAACTCAAACACGGCCCAACGAATTCATAAAATACCAGTTGTCGATTTTTGTAAGTATGATGTTTTAATTATTTTAACACAAACAAAATTTGAACTTTTTTGGTTGGGATTTATCCTTGTTAACACAGACCAGTCATTCTGCGATTTGCCCACGTAAAAACCCTGTCTGTATAATCTACCAGACAGGGTTTTTATATTTTTATGAAATAAAGGAGCGGCTCTTTTAGCTTTTCTTTTCTTCTTCCGAATCTGAAGGAGTGTCTTCGGTTGATTCTTCAGCTTCAGCAGCCGGTTCCGCGGCTTTTGCCTCAACTTTATCTTCCGGAGCTTCCTCTTTTGCTTCAACAGCAGGCTCTTCGGCTTTTGCCTCAACCTTATCTTCCGAAATTTCCTCTTTTGCTTCAACAGCAGATTCTGTATCTTCCGATTTTTCTTCTATTGTTTCAGCAACAGGCTCTACAGGTTTTTCAACGGTTTTTTCCGCCTTTTTTTCCGCCTTTTTTTCTGCTTTTGGCTTGGGCTTGCTCTTTTTGGTGGCTTTTTTCATCTCTTTTTCAGCAACAATCAGTTCGATCAGTGAAACCGGTGCAGCGTCTCCGGGCCTTCTTCCGAGTTTTGTAATCCTTGTATATCCCCCGGAAGATTTTCCAAATTTTTCCACGGCCTCTTCAAACAGCTTATGAACCACATTCTTCTCTCTGACGATAGAAAGAGCCTGGCGCCTGGCATGAAGATCACCGCGTTTGGCAAGCGTAATCAAATGATCCGCCCATTTTCGAAGTTCTTTCGCCTTTATATCCGTGGTCTTTATACGATCGTGCTTAAACAGAGAAGTCACCATATTCCTGAACATGGCTTCCCGGTGGCTTGATGTTCTATTCAGTTTTATTCCACTTTTACGATGTCGCATTGGGTCGTTTATTCTCCTTCTTCGATATTTTCCTCAGGCGGCTCAAAGCCCTCAAGTTTCATTCCAAGGGAAAGGCCCATTTCGCTCAAAACATCCCGAATCTCATTCAAAGATTTTCGTCCAAAATTTTTAGTTTTAAGCATTTCCTGCTCTGTTTTCTGCACAAGCTGATAGATTTTCAAAATTTCAGCATTTTTAAGACAATTTGCGCTTCGAACCGAAAGCTCCAGTTCGTCAACGTTTCGATAAAGGTTGTCATTAAATTTTTTCTTGATAATGTCCTCTTCAGCAGTACTTGGTTCCGGCTCCAGCGCTTCATCAAAATTAATAAAGATCGCCATCTGCTCTTTCAAAATTTTGGCTGCATATGCAACGGTATCTTCCGGAAGAATACTGCCGTCGGTCCATACCTCAAATGTCAGCTTGTCGTAGTCAGTCCGTTGGCCAACCCTTGCATTTCCCACAACATAATTCACTCTTTTAATAGGCGAAAACACTGAATCTATAGGAATTGTGCTCACAGGAAAATCTTCATCCTTATTTCCGTCTGCGAGAGAATATCCCTTTCCGGTTTTGACCATCATCGTCATATTCAATTTAGCACCGGCCGAAAGTGTTGCAATATGCTGTTCAGGATTCAGGATTTCTACTTTCCCGTCCGGGCTTACAATATCCCCGGCTGTTACAACCCTTTCGCCCTTTGATTCCAAGCTTATCGTCCTGGTCTCAGGATCAGATACCTTTACCCGAACCTCCTTGAGATTCAGAATGATTTCCGAGACATCTTCAATCACGCCCTCAATCACAGAAAATTCATGCATCACTGTTTCAAACTTGACCGCTACAATGGCAGCCCCATAGAGTGATGAAAAAATAATGCGCCTAAGTGCATTACCAAGTGTGATGCCGAATCCTCTTTCAAGAGGTTCGCATATGAATTTTCCATACGAAGACGTACTGGTTACCTGAACCTTTTCCGGTGAAATCATTTCACGCCAGTTCATATACATGAGCTCATTTGATGACATATTTATATCTCCAGATTTTTAGCAGAAGTAGTTCGCTTGGGATATCCCATTTGTCCATTGATCCTTCCGAACCATTAACAGCTGAATCCTTTGTTTACTTGGAGTAAAGTTCAACAATAAGCTGCTCCTGAATCGGCATTGTGATATCCTCTCTTACAGGCAGGCTCTTTACCACACCCTTAAAATTTTCCTTCTCAAGTTCCAGCCACTGTGGGATTCCCCGCCTTACCACGGCTCCTAACGCATCGACAACAAACTGTATTTTGCGGCTTTTTTCCCTAATTTCAACCACATCTCCCAAATTGATCAGGTACGATGGGATATTAACTTTGTTCCCGTTAACAAGAAAATGGTTATGCCTTACAAAATGACGACCCTGTGTTCGTGAATTTACAAATCCCAGTCTGTAGACCACACTGTCAAGGCGGCATTCCAGCGCGGATAGAAGATTTGTACCGGTTATACCTTTCTGTCGATCAGCCCTTTTAAATACAAGCCTGAACTGTTTCTCCGAAAGGCCGTAAAGTCTTTTTACCTTTTGTTTTTCACGAAGCTGTACGCCGTACCCTGAAAACTTACTCCTTCTTTGTCCATGCTGACCGGGTGCATAACTGCGGCGATCAAAAGCGCACTTATCTGAATAACAGCGATCGCCTTTCAAAAACATCTTAATATTTTCACGCCTGCATAGCCGGCAGACCGAACCTCTATATCTTGCCAAGTCTTCCTCCCTTTGACCCAAAAAAGGGTCAAGATCGAATTAAAAAATTAACGAAGTTAAACTCTACGCCTTTTTGGCGGTCTACAGCCGTTGTGCGGAATCGGAGTCACGTCTCGAATCTTAACAACATAAAAGCCTGCTGCCTGCAAAGCCCTCAGGGCGGATTCGCGGCCTGCTCCGGGACCCTTGACATATACTTCAACCGTTTTCATGCCATGTTCCATTGCCTTCCTGGCAGCATCTTCAGCTGCAAGCTGGGCTGCGAACGGAGTACTTTTTCTTGAACCTTTAAACCCTTGAACACCTGAGCTTGACCAGGATACAACATTCCCGGCTGTATCTGTAATACTAATAATCGTATTATTAAATGTCGACTGTATGTGTACGACACCGCTTGCTATATTTTTCTTTACCTTCTTTTTTGTACGGGTCTTTTTAGGCATTTCATATATCCCTTACCAGTTATGTTTTACTTCTTCGTTACGCCGCCCTTTTTCTTAACAGCGGTACGCCTTGGCCCCTTGCGTGTTCTGGCATTTGTACTTGTTCGTTGTCCCCGCACAGGAAGTGACTTTCTGTGTCGAAGTCCTCTATACGAACCCAGATCCATAAGCCTCTTGATGTTCATAGAGACTTCTGTACGAAGCTCACCTTCAACCTTATATTCATTCGTAATTACCTTACGAATTTCATTAATCTCCGATTCAGACAAATCATCCGTGCTGGCATTGATGTCAATGTTCAGCTTGTTAAGTATCTTTCTGGATATGCTGGGACCAATACCGTAAATATATGTGAGCCCGACCTCAATCCGTTTACGTCTGGGTAAGTCAACGCCTGCAATTCTTGCCAAAGCTTTTCCTCCTTTATCCCTGCCTCTGTTTATGGCGTTTGTTTTCGCAGATCACTCTTATAACGCCTTTTCTTTTTACAATTTTGCATTTAGCGCAAATTTTTTTTACTGATGATCGAACCTTCATTATATTTTATTCTCCTTCAAAAACCGAAAATCCGCCATTCCGAACGGAACCCTCACTTACGATCTTAACTATTTAGAACGATATGTAATCCTTCCGCGTGTAAGGTCATATGGAGAAAGCTCAACCGTCACAGTGTCTCCCGGCAGGATTTTAATAAAATGCATACGCATTTTACCGGAGATATGTGCCAGAACCTGATGCTTATTTTCAAGTTCGACTTTGAACATAGCGTTAGGCAGCGTTTCAAGAACCTTGCCCTCAACCTTTATTGCCTCCTCCTTTGCCATGGTGTTCTCCCCATCCTCCTTTATTACATTGTGCCGGCTATCGCCCACTTCTTGAACGGATACCGCCTTTCTTTAAGAATCCCTCATAATTACGGGTAAGCATATGGGATTCCATTTGTGCAATAGTATCAATGGAAACACCCACAACAATAAGAAGGGCTGTGCCCCCAAAATAGAACGGCACATTGAATCTGGTAACCAGAATAGACGGCAATACGCAAACAGCGGATACATATAAGGCACCTCCGACTGTTACCCGCGTCAATATCTTGTCAATATAGTCAGCAGTGCGTTTTCCGGGTCGGATACCAGGTATATATCCGCCATATTTCTTCATATTTTCTGCGACGTCATCCGGTTTGAACGTAACGGCCGTATAAAAAAAACAGAAAAAGAAGATGAAAGACACATAACAAATTTCATAAACCCAATTTCCAGGCCGAATTTGAGATACAAAATCCTGAATAAATGGAACGGTAATAAAAGTAGCCACAGTTGCCGGAAACATCATGATGGAAGATGCAAAAATTGGAGGTATTACACCAGCCGTATTGATTTTAAGAGGAAGGTGCGTACTTTGGCCTCCATACATTTTTCTTCCCACGACTCTTTTTGCATATTGTACCGGTATTCTGCGCTGCCCCTGTTCTACAAAAATGATGATACCTACAACCATTACCATAAGAATTACAAGAATAGCGACTGCAAAAATTCCTATTTCACCGGTGGAAAGAAGTCTGAATGTATTGACAATAGCACTGGGGAGCCTGGCGACAATACCGGCAAAAATAATGAGCGATATCCCGTTTCCGATTCCCCTTTCCGTAATTTGTTCACCCAGCCACATAATAAAAGCGGTACCGGCCGTTAACGTAAGAACTGTCATTAAACGGAATCCCCAACCCGGATTCAGAACCGCACCCATCTGCTCTAATCCCACGCTGATACCAAAACCCTGAATAATGCTCAGAACAACCGTACCATAACGTGTGTATTGGGTAATCTTTTTTCTTCCCTGCTCCCCTTCCTTTGAAAGACGCTCCAGATGCGGAATGACCACAGTCATAAGCTGTAGAATAATGGAGGCGCTGATATACGGCATTATACCAAGTGCAAAAACAGATAGTCTCTCAAGAGCACCTCCGGAAAACATATTAAACATTCCAAGGATGCCGCCTTTGTAAGCTTCAAAAATCTTTTCCAATGCGACGCTGTCGATACCCGGTGTCGGTACATGCACACCTATCCGGTAGACTGCGAGAAGCGCAAATGTATAAAGTATTTTATTCTTTAATTCCGGTATTTTAAATATATTTTGAAACCCACCGCCTACCATGCTTAAATCACCTCGACTGTTCCGCCTGCAGCTTCAACTTTTTGAATGGCTGATTTGCTGGCTTTGTTTACTTTTATTTTCAGCGGATGCTTTAACTCTCCCTGAGCAAGAAGTTTGATGCCGAATCGCCTCCCTTTCACCAGACCGACTTTTATAAAAGCCGCTTCATCAACAAGGCTGTCTTTTTCGAATCTTTCAAGGTCACGGAGGTTTACAAGAGCATACTCTTTTCGGAAAATATTGGTAAAACCGCGTTTAGGCAAACGCCTGTGGATCGGCATTTGTCCACCTTCAAATCCGGGCCGTACTCCGCCGCCGGATCTCGAATTATGTCCCTTGCTTCCTCTCCCTGCTGTTTTGCCGGTTCCTGACCCAACTCCACGCCCTAGACGTTTACGGGACTTCCGTGATCCATGTAATGGTGACAACTCATTAAGCTTCATCAGTGCTCTCCTCTAATTTTACAAGGTGAGACACCTTGTTGACCATTCCCCTGTTCGTCGGCGTATCTTCCAGTGATATCGATTTATTCAGTTTTCGCAAGCCCAATCCTTGAAGAATTTTGCGATGTTTTTCCGGCCTTCCGATCATGCTTTTAACAAGCGTGACTTTAATTTTAGACGACATTGGCTCTTTACCCCTTCTATAGTTCCTGTACGCTTACTCCCCGCCTTGCAGCAACCTGTTCACGGCTCTGGAGCATTTTAAGCCCGGTTATTGTTGCCTTAACCACATTATGGGGATTATTGGAACCCATGCATTTTGTAAGTATATTCTGAACACCGACAGCTTCAAGCACAGCGCGAACTGCGCCTCCGGCAATAACACCGGTTCCCTTAGAAGCCGGTTTCAGTAAAACACGTCCTGCGCCGTATCTTCCTATAATCTCATATGGTATCGTACCATCAATTACAGACACCTTCGTCATATCTTTCTTGGCTCTTTCAACTCCTTTTCGAATCGCTTCCGGTACCTCACCAGCTTTTCCGAGACCGAATCCAACACTTCCCTCTCCGTCTCCGACAACGACAATAGCACTGAAGCTGAATCTTCTACCGCCTTTTACAACCTTGGCCACCCTATTGATATAGACTACTCTGTCAATAAGCTGATTTTCATCTTTATCTTGTTTAAACAAAGGATCTTC
Source organism: Desulfobacterales bacterium (assembly GCA_030145525.1). Lineage (GTDB taxonomy): Bacteria > Desulfobacterota > Desulfobacteria > Desulfobacterales > SURF-7 > JAQYVL01. The sequence goes on along the minus strand of JAQYVL010000004.1, from coordinate 8,287 downwards.
CTCCATTCATTCCTAAAATTTAGGTCAAAACTCCAACCCGGCTTTGCGGGCACCATCAGAGACAGCTTTTATCCTGCCATGATACAGAAAACCATTCCGATCGAAAACAATGGCTTTTATCCCTTTATCCAAAGCTCGTTCCGCAACAAGCTTACCGACGAATTCGGCAGCAGCAACCTTACTTTCAAATTTCGGCTGTTCTTTTACTTTTTTCTCATAAGTGGAAGCAGCGACAAGCGTTTGCCCCTTTGAATCATCGATTACCTGAGCGTTAATATGCGCCGCGCTTCTAAACACACACAGCCTCGGTCTTTCAGGCGTTCCGACAATTTTATTTCTGATTCGCCTCTGTTTTTTCAAACGTATGCTTTTCCGTGAAAGTACTGACCCCATCTGTTTTTATCCTTATCCTGAAGAGATTTTCTCCCCTCTCATATCATAAGTACCATACAAGACCAAAATGACGATACGTTACTTGGTACCGGTCTTGCCGGCTTTTCTTTTAATACGTTCTCCTACATATTTAATGCCCTTGCCTTTGTATGGTTCGGGCGGCCTCAGCTTTCGTATTGTTGCAGCAGTTTGGCCGAGCAGCTGATTATCGATCCCTGAAATTTTCACTATTGCTTTTGCAACACTGGCTGAAATTCCTTTGGGAAGCTCAAAATTGATCGGATGTGAATATCCGAGATTAAAAACAATTGTGTTACCTTTTACTTCAGCTCTGTACCCTATGCCATTTATTTCAAGACTTCTTTCATAGCCCTTGGTGACACCTGTTATCATATTGGCGACAATGGAACGGGTCATACCCTGCAAAGCCATATTTGACCTTGTCTCTTTCTCCATGGTAACTACAATTAATTTATCTTTGATATCAAGATCAACCGATGGGTTTACCGTGCTGGTAAGCGTTCCCTTTTCACCTTTCACGGTCACGACCTTGTCCTTATATTCAATTTTTACCTTTTCGGGTATTTCAACCGGTTTTCTTCCAACTCGAGACATGATTCTCTCCTGTTATACGCAACTACCAGACATTGCAAAGTATCTCACCACCGACATTTTCTTTTTTTGCCTGTTTGTCGGTCATGACCCCTTTTGAAGTAGACAAAATCGCGATGCCCAGTCCGTTCAGAACCGGTCTGATATCCTTGCATTTCACATAATTTCTGAGGCTCGGTTTACTGGCACGCTGTATACCGTATATGGCATGTATATTTTTATCATCATATTTCAGATAAACACGCACCAATCCCTGCTTGTCATCATTAATAAACTTATAGTTCTTAATATACCCTTGATCTTTAAGAACTTTTGCCATATTTGTCTTAATCATAGACCCTGGGATATCCACACTTTTCATTTTTGCCCTTCCGGCATTACGGATCCGGGTCAGCATATCCGCAATGGGATCACTCATCGACATGATTTTCTCCGTCTGAATACAAAATATTTATTGTTTTTGCCAAACGATTCAACAAATTCCTTACTCCTTATTTTACCAGCTTGATTTTGTAACACCAGGAAGCATGCCATGGGATGCCATTGCTCTGAAGCAGATACGGCAAACACCGAATTTTCTCAAATACCCCCTTGGGCGGCCACATCTCGGGCATCTATTGTAAGCCCTTACATTAAATTTGGGCTTTCTCAATGCTTTTGCTCTAAGCGATTTCTTTGCCAACTTTCTCCCTCCTGATCTTTATCAAGACTTGATGACTTCGTAAAAAGTCCAATTTCTGTGTTGCGCCTTGAATTTTTAACTTTTTTCTTTGCCATCAGAATTTTGCTTTTTTACGAGATAGACTTTAAAAGTAAAAATACCTAAGTATATCAATTCCTGAATGGCATACCCATTAGCTTAAAAAGTTCCTTACCCTCTTCATCTGTTTTGGCTGTTGTTACAATAGTTATATTCAGCCCTTTTATCTGATCAATTCTATCATACTCTATCTCAGGAAAAATTATCTGCTCCGTGATACCCAGCGTATAGTTTCCGTTCCCATCCATCGCTTTTCCTGAAATCCCCCTGAAGTCTCGAACACGGGGCAGAGCGATATTGACAAGTTTATTAAAAAAATCATACATCCGGTTACCCCGCAGGGTAACCATACAACCCACAGGCATTCCTTCCCTAAGCTTAAATGCCGCGATGGATTTTTTTGCTCGCCTTACCACCGGTTTTTGCCCTGATATAACTGTTAGTTCTTCACTCGCCGAGTCCAGGATTTTGATATTATGAATCGCTTCTCCTATCCCCATGTTAAGAACAATCTTCTTCAGACCGGGCGCCTGCATAATATTTTTATATTTGAAGGTCTCCATCAGACTCGGAACGACCTCTTTTTCATAAAACTCTTTCATCTTCGACATTGTAAACCCTCCGGCGCGCAATACTATGCATCAATTAATTCATTACATTTCCTGCACGACCGTACTTTTTTCCCATCCTCAAGGTGCTGAAATTTTATCCGTACGGGAGTTATACACTTGTTGCACATAACCATAACGTTTGCCCAGTTTATCTGGCCTTCTGTCTCGACAATACCACCCTGCCGGTTCTGTGCGTTTGGTTTTACGTGCTTTTTTATCATATTGATATTTTCTACAATGACACGCTGTTTTTTATTGTTCACTTTCAAGACCTTGCCGATTTTACCCTTATCCTTACCGACAATAATCTTAACCTTATCGTTTTTCTTGATATGGCATTTGGTTTTCATACGTTTTATCTCCACAGGCCGGCATCCCTCTTAAAGGACTTCAGGTGCCAGCGATATAATTTTCATATATTTTTTGGCACGAAGTTCTCTGGCAACAGGTCCGAAAATTCGAGTCCCCACCGGTTCCATGCTTCCGGTCAGCAAAACAGCCGAGTTATCATCAAACCTAATGAAAGACCCGTCAGGCCTTCTGATTTCTTTTTTTGTCCGAACGACTACGGCTTTCATCACATCGCCTTTTTTTACCTTGGCATTCGGAATCGCTTCCTTTATAGATACAACTATTATGTCTCCGACGCTTGCATATCGTCTTTTGGAGCCTCCAAGCACTTTAATACAGTACACTTCTTTGGCTCCTGAATTATCTGCTACCGTCAATCTTGTTTCTGACTGAATCATTGCTCCAATTTCCCCTATAATGAAACAGTTTTTTCCACTATTTCACTGACCCGCCAACGTTTAATTCTGCTCAGAGGCCTCGATTCCGTAATCTTGACCTTATCGCCAACACGGCACTCGTTTTTTTCATCATGTGCTGCAAACTTGCTCCACCTTCTGATAAATTTTTTATAAAGACGGTGCTGAACAAGTCTTTCAACCTGTACGACAACAGTTTTATCCATCTTGTCACTGACAACCGTACCGACAACCTGCCTTTTCATTCCTCTTTTTTTCATGACCACAACTATTCTATTTAAAGTTTATGATGATTGCATCTGTTTAATAACAGTCTTAACTCTAGCGATATCACGCCGCGTTCTTGCAAGCATGCTTGAGTTCTCAAGCTGCCCGGTTCCGTGCTGAAAGCGCAGGTTAAAATATGTTTCTTTCAGAGTTTCAACCTTCTTTTGCATCTCTTCCAGGCTAAGTGCTTGGATCTCACTCACTTTCATCAGAAATTCCCTCTTTCTACAAATTTGGTCTTGATTGGAAGTTTGTGTGCTGCCAATCTGAATGCTTCCATTGCGAGTTCTCTGGAAACACCTTCCATCTCATAAAGGATTCTACCCGGACGAATCACTGCACCCCATCCTTCTGTCGCACCCTTACCTTTACCCATTCTCACTTCTGCGGGCTTTTTCGTAAACGGTTTATCCGGAAAAATTTTAATCCACATTTTCCCGCCTCTCTTGACATGTCTTGTCATAGCAATACGGGCTGCTTCAATCTGCTTGGAAGTAATCAGACCACACTCTGTCGCCTGAAGGCCATATTCACCGAAGGAAAGAGAAGATCCCCTGCGAGCGGCACCCTTCATCCTCCCTCTCTGACATTTTCTATATTTCACTTTTTTTGGACTAAGCATGTCCTAAATCTCCTGTCCTGTTACTCTACGCCGATTCGATCTTTTTTCAAAATCTCACCTTTAAAAATAAACACCTTTACACCGATAATACCATAAGTGGTTTTTGCTTCCGTAAAGCCATAATCAATGTCAGCTCTCAGGGTGTGCAGCGGCACTCTTCCCTCATGATACCATTCGGTTCTGGCCATCTCGGCACCGCCCAGCCTTCCTGAGCAAATTACTTTAACGCCTTTTGCCCCGAACCGCATGGCGGAAGCAACACCCCTTTTCATGGCCCTTCGGAATGCAATTCTTCGTATAAGCTGATTTGCAACATTTTCGGCAACAAGCTGGGCATCAAGCTCCGGTTTTCTGACCTCTTGGATATCAATAAAGACCTCCTGGTCGGTAAGCTTCATCAGTTCACCTTTGAGCAACTCTATTTCAGAACCTTTTTTACCGATCACGATTCCAGGCCTTGCCGTAAAGATACGGAGTCTAACATGCTTGGAAGATCTTTCAATCTCTACTTTGGAGATGCCGGCATGAGAAAGTTTCTTTTTGATGAATTTCCGAATCTTATCATCTTCTAAGATAAAGGCAGAATAATTTTTATCTGCATACCACCGTGATCCCCATGTTTTTACAATCCCGATCCGCATTCCAATCGGATTTACTTTCTGGCCCAATGCATTTCCTCCTTATTTAGACTGCATCTTCATTTAGACTGAATCTTCCGCTACAATCACTGTTATATGACTGGTTCTTTTTAATATTCTGGAACCACGCCCTCTCGCTCTTGCCCTAAAACGTTTAAGGGTAGGCCCTTGATCTACTATTATATTTCTAATAACCAGCGTATCCACATCCATATCTTCATTCTGATCCGCATTAGAGATTGCAGACTTCAGAACTTTCTCAACAAGTCCCGCCGACTTCTGCGGCATAAACTTGAGAATATTGAGTCCCGTTTCCGCCGGTTTCCCCTTCACAGCACCGATTATCTTTCGAACCTTCTGCGGAGAAATGCGTACATGTTTTGCTACAGCTCTTGTCTCCATCTCTGTCTATCCTTATATTCTATTTTACTTCTTCAATGTTGACTTATTTATCTTTTCAATCTCGTTTTCTTATCACCGGCATGTCCATAAAATGTCCTGGTTGGCGAAAATTCCCCAAGCTTGTGACCAACCATGTTCTCAGACACAAAAACAGGAACAAACTTCTTGCCGTTATGCACCGCCAGTGTAAGTCCTACCATTTCAGGAATGATAGTTGACCTGCGTGACCATGTTTTTATTACTTGGTTGCTCCTTGTTTCCTGAGCAACCAGTACTTTTTTCATCAGATGGTCGTCAATATAGGGACCTTTTTTTAACGATCGTGGCATATTATCTCCTGCAACCCGAACCGGTTTACTCTATCTTTAAAATTCTATATTATCGCTTTGTTCGTCTTTTGACGATATACTTATTCGTAGTCTTATTCTTTCGGGTACGATATCCTTTAGACGGTGTACCCCATGGTGAACAGGGATGACGGCCTCCTGACGACCTTCCTTCACCACCGCCCATCGGGTGGTCTACCGGATTCATTGCAACACCCCGAACTTTGGGCCGTCTGCCAAGCCATCTGCTTCTTCCGGCTTTTCCCTTCGAGATATTTTCGTGAACCACATTTCCGACCTGGCCGATTGTTGCCATACATTTTAACAGAACTTTCCGAACCTCTCCCGAAGGTAATTTTATCAGGGCATAAGGCGCTTCCTTCGCCATAAGCTGAGCAAATGAACCGGCGCTTCTTACAATCTGCCCCCCCTTCCCCAGACGCAGTTCGATATTGTGTATCTGAGTCCCGAGGGGTATACCTCCAAGAGGCAAAGCATTGCCGGGTTTGATATCAGCCGTTTCTCCGGCCATTATCATATCGCCGACTTTTAAATTCACAGGAGCCAGAATATATCGTTTTTCACCGTCAACATAATTCAGAAGGGCTATCCTGGCACTCCGGTTCGGGTCGTATTCTATTGATGCGACTTTCGCGGGTATGCCCTGTTTATTTCTCCTGAAATCAATAACACGATAGTGCCTTCGGTGACCGCCGCCTCGATGCCGGCAGGTTATTCGTCCATAAAAATTTCTGCCGCCTGTTTTCCGAATGGTCCGTAAAAGGCTTTTCTCCGGAGTTGTGGTGGTTATTTCTTCAAAGGTGGAGTATTCCTGAAACCTTCGTCCCGGTGATGTCGGTTTAACTTTCTTAACTGCCATTACATGCTCCTATATCTACACGCCATCAAAGAATTCAATTCGTTCCCCAGGCATCAGGGTAACAATGGCTTTTTTCCAGTCTTTTCGCTTACCTAAAGTTCGACCCCTTCGCTTGATCTTGCCCTTGACCTGCATCGTACTCACACCGGATACCTTAACATTAAATACCGCTTCAACGGCCTTTCCAATTTCAATTCGATTGGCCTTCGGGTCAACCTCAAAGGTCACCTGGTTGGCAACTTCCTTTTGAATTGTTGTCTTTTCCGTATTCACAGGCCTTTTGATAATATCATGCTGATTCATACTGAAAGCCTCCCTTCAATTGCTTTAATCGAGGCTTCAATAATAACCAGATTCCGATATTTCAGAACATCATAAACATTCAGCCCTTCACTCCTGATTACTTTTATACCCGGGATATTCCTTGCCGAAAGTTCAAGATTAGAATTTTTCTCATGAGTAAGGATGAGGGCGTTATCTGCTTTTAATGCATTGGCTATTTCAACAATTTTTCTGGTTTTCGGCTCCTCAAGCTCTATCTTGTCAACCACAAACAAAGCCTTTTCTTCAAGTTTGCTGGAAAGAGCCATTTTCAAAGCAAGTCTCTTTTTCTTTTTCGGCATCGTATAAGAGTAGTCCTTTGGATGGGGCCCGAATGTCACGCCGCCACCTTTCAATAGAGGAGACTTAATGTTTCCCCGACGTGCTCTTCCAGTGCCTTTCTGACGAAAAAGTTTTCTCCCGCTGCCGACCACATCCGATCGGTTTTTAACACATGCTGTTCCGGAACGCCTTCCGGCAAGCTGCATTTTTACGACTTCATGAAGAAGATCAGATTTAACCGGCACATCAAATATGCTGTCAGGAAGATCAACTTCCGAAACCTTTTCCCCTTTTATATTTTGAACATCTACGACAGCCATAATATTCCTCGTAATAATTCAATGAAGAATTAAAATTTTTTCTTTTTAATTTTCAGTAATCCTGTTTTGGCCCCTGGAACTACACCTTTTAAAAGGATAAGATTCTCTTCCGGCCTTATATCTAAAATTTCAAGATTCTGTATAGTCTTGGTCGCATTTCCGAATCTTCCCGGAAGCTTCTTACCTTTAATAACCTTGGCAGGCCATGCGCTGCAGCCTATTGACCCTGGGATTCGATGACTGTGACTTCCATGGGTCTTTTTTCCGCCATGGAACCCATGACGTTTAATAACTCCTGCAAAACCGCGCCCTTTTGAAGTGCCTGTCACATCCACCAACTCGCCAACTTTAAAAATATCCGTCGTAATTGACTGGCCTATTTTATATTCATCCGGATTATCCACTCCGAATTCCCTCAAAAACTCAAACATCTGGTCTCCGGCTTTCCTGAAATGGCCGGCACGAGGCTTGTTTACCCGTTTTTCTTTTTTACTTCCAAATCCCAGCTGAAGCGCATTATATCCTTCGGCAGGCACTGTTTTGATTTGTGTAACAACGCAAGGCCCAAGCTGTACGACAGTTACCGGCACATACTCTCCATTCGGAGTAAACAACCCGGTCGTTCCTACTTTTTTACCTATCATTCCTTTGCACATGACTCTTTCCAATCCCCTTGACTACAGTTTAATCTCAACATCAACACCGGGCGAAAGATCAAGCTTCATTAAGGCGTCGACCGTCTGCTGAGTAGGCTCAAGTATGTCTAAGAGCCGCATATGAGTCCTGATCTCAAACTGCTCTCGAGATTTTTTATCCACATGCGGTGATCTCAAAACACAATACTTATTCGTTTTTGTGGGGAGCGGAATCGGCCCGACCACTTTTGCACCGGTCTTTTTGGCAGTATCAACAATATCAACTGCGGACTGATCCAGCAGCTTATGGTCATAGGCTTTCAGCCTGATCCGGATTTTTGTATTCATCATTATTTTACCAATCTTCCACTCTATTCGATTATATCGCTGACTACGCCGGCACCGACAGTTCTTCCGCCTTCACGGATCGCAAATCGGAGCTCTTTCTCCA
>JAQYVL010000003.1 GCA_030145525.1 Desulfobacterales bacterium | reverse complement strand
GGCATACATTAGGCGCATGCGGCGGGATCGAGTCCATAATTACGATTCTTATGATGCGGGAAGGTTTTATGGCGCCGACAAAAAATCTGGAAACTCCCGATCCTTTGTGCTCACCGATAAATCATGTTACCGGTGATGTGCGCGATACCAAATTCAGTATCGGAATGAATAACAATTTCGCTTTTGGCGGGATTAATACATCTTTGATTTTTTCACTGGTGTAAACGCTAACCGACTGCTACTCTATTATGATGAATTTTTTTGGATATCGGATCAGCTTGGTCTACGTTTTTGTCACGGTCATTGTTACAGCCGCCTTTCTTACTATCGGCATTTATAGGCTGAATATCGAAACCGATATTCTTAAAACACTCCCCATGCATGATCCCGTTATTTCGGATGCCGGATATATTTTTACCAATCATCCCTTTAATGATCAGCTTGTCATTGATGTGAGCATTCAAAAGGATGATCCGGACATTCTAGTTGACGGCGGAGAGTTTGTTGAGAAAAAGCTGATGAGCAGCGGACTTTTTAAATCAGTGGGAACCCGTGAAACTCAGTATCTCATACCGGAATTAATCAATCATATTGTCCGGAATCTGCCGGCTCTGTTAACGGAAAAAGAACTTGAAAGAGAGGTCAGGCCGCTTTTAGCTCCCCAAAAAATACGAACCCGGCTTGAAGACAGTATTTCGGCATTGGCCGGTATCGAGGGAATCGGTCAGGCAGGCTTTATTTCAAAGGATCCGCTGGGGCTGCGGAATATCGTACTGGCCAAACTCGAACACCTGGCACCAAGCAGGAATGCTCAAATATACAGAGAGCAGCTCGTTTCATCCGACTGGAAACATCTACTGATAACGGCGATTCCCATACGATCCGGAATGGATACGGATTTCTCACGCCGGATCACTGAACTTATCCGTAATATTTCAAAGGAAATTGATCAACAATATGAAGGGGCGGGAATCCGCTTTATCCTGACTCCGGTGGGAGCCTACCGGGCGGCACTGGACAATGAAACAGCAATCAAAAAAGATGTCGGGAATGCTCTTTTTCTCGCTACGTTAGGGATTGCATTTCTGTTGATCTTTTCTTTCCCGAGACCGCTGATTGGTCTAATGTCCTTTCTCCCGGCAGTTTGCGGTACAGTGACCGCCTTATTTATTTATTCTCTCCTGCATGAATCGATTTCCCTTCTTGCCGTTGGATTTGGAGGAGCCATAATATCCATAACTGTGGATCATGGAATTGCTTATCTGTTATTTCTTGACCGGCCTTATGAGACAACCGGCAGAGAAGCGGCAAGAGAAGTTCGGTCTGTGGGACTGATTGCAACGCTAACAACTGTCGGTGCGTTTATCAGCCTTTCGATCAGCGGCTTTCCGATTCTTTCGCAGATCGGTCAGTTCGCCGCCCTGGGGATTGCATCTTCTTTTATATTTGTACATACGGTCTTCCCGCTTATCTTTCCCACAATGCCTCCGGCCCGAAGAAAAAAGAAGGTTCCGCTTGAAAAATTAGCGAACACGCTGGCCTTATCCGGCGGGAAGTACAAAGCATATGCAGCATTGGGATTTGCCGTGGTAATGCTTTTTTTCGCAAAACCTGAATTCCGTGCCGATCTGGCTTCCATGAATTCCGTCAGCAAGGAAACTATTGCCGCTGAAAAGCTGGTTACAACTGTATGGGGAAAAATTTTAAATAAAATATACATGATGTCGGAAGCAGAAAATATCACGGAGCTTCAAAAGGCAGGAGACAGATTGTCTGTCCTGCTTGATCAGGAGGTCGCTACCGGCATGCTTAGCTCGGTATTTATTCCTTCCATGATTTTTCCTGGAGAAGAGAGGGGAAAACAGAATTTTAATTCGTGGGAAAGATTCTGGAATGAGAACCGGGCAGCGGAATTGAAAAAAAATATACAGCGGATTTCTTCAGGCATAGGATTCTCGGATAATGCGTTTGAGCCTTTTTTGAATAATATTGATCAAAATGAATATCGGAAAACGGCAATTCCGGGAAAATTTTTCAGCCTTTTGGGGATTTCCAGGACGCATGACAAATCCGGACTGGTTCTGTTCTCTTCTTTGACTCCCGGAAGCTCATATAAGGCAGATAATTTTTTTGACCGGTTTCATGCTGCCGGGGATGCAAAAATTTTCGATCCAAATCTTTTTTCGGAAAAACTGGGAAAACTTTTGTCCCATACCTTTATAAAAATGCTGATGATAATCAGCTTCAGCGTGCTTTTTCTTCTTTTTCCTTTTTTTATGGATTGGAAATTGACAGTCGTTGCACTGCTTCCGATAATTTTTTCTTTTGTCTGTACGCTGGGCACCATGAAACTTATTCATCACCCACTGGATATTCCCGGGTTGATGCTTTCCATTGTCATCCTGGGGATGGGGATTGATTATTCTCTTTATCTCGTTCGATCCAGCCAGCGATATATAGATGAATCTCATCCTTTTCAGAGTCATATTCGAATGGCCATTCTTCTTGCATCCATATCGACAGTTATCGGTTTTGGCGCATTAAGCCTTTCCGAACACTCTTTGCTGAGGAGTATGGGATTGAGTTCATTACTCGGGATCGGATACGCACTGATCGGCACGTTTATGATTCTGCCGCCCCTGTTGAAATATTTTTTTCTTCCCGTCTCTGTACGGGAATTTGAAGGAAATCTGGTGCCCGGTTCAAGGACGCATCGAAACAGGGTCATGAGGCGATACCGGTCCATGGAAACATATCCCCGTATGTTTGCCTGGTTCAAAATGAAGCTCGACCCGATGTTCCCTGATATTGTTTCTTTTGTGAAATCTCCTAAAACGATCATCGACATCGGGAGCGGATTCGGAATTCCAATTGTCTGGCTTCTGGAACTTTTTCCCGATACAAGGGTATACTGCATTGAACCTGATATTGAAAGGGTTCGGGTTGCATCCAGGGCGATAGGAGACAGGGGTGCCATAATTCAGGGCAGCGCACCGGATATTCCGGATGTGCCGGTTCCTGCCGATGTCGCCGTTATGCTGGACATGATACATTATTTAACGGATGATGACTTAAAACTGACGCTGCAAAAGCTCAGAGAATCGCTCAGACCGGAAGGCCGTCTGATTATCCGGGTGACAATCCCCTTGAAAGAAACGGTGCCATGGTATCGGCAGATTGAAAAAATCAGCTTAAAGATTAAAGGGATAAGATCCTATTATCGGGATGCGGATGAAATCGAAAAGCTGGTTTCTCAAGCTGGTTTTAAAATTAGTAAAATTCAGCCGTCAGCCCCAGACCGTGAAGAGACGTGGTTTATGGCTCGATTAATTAAGGATCAGCGAGAGAAGTAATGAGAAATATATTCTATCGAATCCTTATGATATTATCAAAATTGTTTGGGATCTGGTTCTTTATCCTGATGTCCCGAATTGTGTCAACCGGTTATTTTTTGTTTTTTCCAAGGAGAAGATCAGTAAGCGTTTCGTTTTATAAGGCCCTGTTTCCTGAAAAAAACGGTTTTTATCATATAAAGTGCGTCTGGAAGCAGTATCATCAGTTTACCTATACTTTTTTAGACCGGTTTCTGTATCATGATTTTAATAATATCGCTCATACCAGAGAAGGGGTGGAACACCTCGACAACATGAAAATTAGCGGAAAAGGCGGAATCCTTTTGATGTCTCATCTGGGAAACTGGGAGATCGCTGCAAATTTTCTTAAGCAGTATGGCCTCAGGATTTTGCTGTATATGGGCAGGAAACATAAAGAACAAATCGAAGGAATGCAGAAAGATTCACTGACTCAAACAGGGATAAAGATTGTCGCCGTGGATAGTGAAGAGAATTCCCCGTTGAACGTGCTGGATGCGATAACACATTTAAAATCAGGGGGGATTGTTTCGCTTACCGGTGACCGTATCTGGTCGGAAAAGCAGAGGAGCGTGCGGGTCAATTTTTTGGGGCATGAAGTTTTACTGCCTGAAACTCCTTACATTTTATCACTGCTTTCCGGGACTCCACTTTATATTTTTTTTGGGTTTCGTACAGGCCGTAATCACTACCGCCTGATCATATCTCCTCCGATTTGTCTTGAAGAGAAATCCCGCGGCGCCAGAAAAGAAATCATAACAAAAGCAGCTCAGCAATATGCAGATACACTGGAAAAGTATCTGCGCCAGCACCCGTATGAGTGGTATCACTTTGAGCCGTTTTTAATCCAGAAAACATAAATAATAAAAAACCAGATCAACGACCATCAAAAAAAGGCAATGCTCTGATTTTGTTCAAACAGGATGATGCTTAATCCATGGATGCGCTTCAAGTTTGGTCTGCAACGTCTGCCTCAAAATCCAATGAGGAACGCATGAATTTGTAAGTTTTCGGGTCAAACGGTTCGTGTCTTTGGTCCTCTGGTTTAATTTTTAACGTTAAAGCCTCAGTCGGACATGTGGTTGTGCAAAGTCCGCACCCGATGCACCTTTGGGGGCTAACGGAAACAGTCTCTTCACCAGTCGAAATTGCTTCCATGGGACACCTGTCAATGCAGGTTTCGCAGGACTCACATTTTTCAGAATCCAAATGAACAAAGTAATTGGTTATTGCGAGTTGGGCCGGCTCCGGAAATTGTTTTATCATTCGAAGAACGCCGCAACAGTCGCCGCAGCAATTGCAGATAGCTTCAACATTTCTTTTGTCCCCACCGATCTGATGCACAAGTCCTTCATCTTCAGCTCGTTTTAACACTTCGAAAGCCTCTTCCCTTGTAATCCATCTTCCGGCTCCAAGCTCCTCAATGGCATATTCCGCATAGAAGTCAAACCCTATGCAGATTTCATTTGTCTGCTTACACTCTCTTTCCATAGCACTCGCTTCTGCCGCACAGGCGCAGGGGAACAGCCCGATCCTATCCTTGCTTGCAATAATTTTTTTTACATCATCATAAGGGGCCACCGGCAGTTTCGGATTTGATTCAGCACTTGTGTTAATGGGAATTGTTCGCAGTGAGGGGCCGGTCGGGAAAAAGCCGCCGGTCATATAACGCTCCATGAGTTCCGCCAGCGCCTTAAATTTCGGATTTCCTGCTGCCAATACTGCATTATGCTCAAAAAAACCATGAATAAAAGGTGCTGCGGCATAGTACTTTGTTCCGTCTTTTGTTTTGGGGAAAGTGACACCTTTTTTTGTCATCTTCTCCAGCATGGATGCAGCGGCATCTTCTTCCATGTCAGCTTTTTTTGCAATGGCTTCAACAGGCTTGAGGGCTCTTTCCAGGTTCATATACATCCGGGCCTCTTCGGGTGTAAAAAGTTTCTTCAATATTTCGATTTCAACCTGGGATTCTGTTGCATTAAATCCGATTGAATACTGATCGATACGCTCTCTTAGGTTTTGATAAATTTGATCGCTCATGGTTTCCTCTCATAAAATGTTTTTCTTTTTTATTTCTCGACTGTTTGAGGGTAGGCTAAACAGCATTCCATCGACTCCCATCGTGATCGGCCCTTGATAATAATCTTTTGCATCGCCAAGGAAGAAATTGTTCAGAATCGAAGAGGGCAGTGGTGGAATAATGTGATAATACACCAAATGTCTAACGCCTGCTTCAGTTGCAATTTTTGCGGCATCTTCGGGTGATGCATGATAACTTGGAATATCCGCGGCAATTCTTTTAAGGGATGGAACCGGGGACACATGTGCCTGATCACGAATCATCCCCACCATCCTTGGGCTCAAGGCATCATGAAAGAGCAGATCCGTTCCTTGTGAATGCTTGAGCAGCGATTTCGAATATACGGTATCTCCGCTTATCACCAGCGATCTTCCTTTATAATCGAATCGATATCCGACGGCCGGAACAACCGGACGATGGTCCACTTTAAATGCTGTGATTTTAACACCATCTTTATCAACCACAACAACCGATGCATCTTCTTCAGGACCCAGTTTAAACGGTCTCGCTATGCCTCCAGCTCCGGAGGGGGGTACAGTTTCAGGGCCATGATGGGCTATTCGATAACCTGTGTCAATCGAATAAGCCGTATTAAAACCTTCAACTACGGTTTCGACGCCCTCAGGACCGATCACATCGAGTGGGGTTTTATTTGAGCCGCCTGCCCAGCGTTGAAGCATGACTTCTCCAAGGCCTGCAATGTGGTCTGAGTGGAAATGGGTCAGTAAAACTGCATCAAGCTTCCCGGTTTGAAACCCCATAAGCGTTATGTTTCTAGTACTTCCATCACCAACATCAACAATATAAAGATGTTTTCCAGCAACAACCGCAATACACGGTCCTGTTCGTTTTATATCCGCCATCGGCGACCCTGTCCCGCAAAGGCCTGCATGCAAACCATCTTCAAAATGATATGTCAGGCCGGCAAGACGATGTTTTATGATGGTTTTTAATATGGGAGTAGATAATGGTCGGGCAAAAATTACAAGGAATGCTGCCATCACCAATACAATCACAGCAGCTGTTCGTATTATTTTAGATTTGAGAATTCTCATCAATCGACTGTTCCCGGTTTCCCTGCTGCTCATTTATATTAATCTTCCCTATTTTTTAAACAGTTTCGTATAATGCCCTGCGTTCCGGCGGCAGGTCTTGCATCCGCTGTTTGGCATGCTCCGGCGATACAGCTTCAAGAGAACCGTCTTCGTTCTGAACAACTACGCCGTTCTCCTTCAGCATTTTATAGCGTCGTTTCCGCTCTTCCTTTTCCGGATGGCAGATCAACTGGCAGTTGCCGCAGGTTAAAAACATCTTATAAGGCGACAGCGAGTGATAATAACCGCCGCCCATATCCGGCCATTTAGCGTAATTTTCCAGGCCGTTCATCAGGGCGGGCATAAACTCCTCATCATTTTCAGGAATGGGGAATCGCCCCGGTGACCATGTTGACCACTTTTCAGACGGATGCAGGCCGGTGAAGCCGCCGCATACATATTCACAGCGCAGGTAGCTTTTCCGTTTCGAATACTCAAAATCCAATCCACCCAGGGTCACGGTGGTTTTCTGCTCGTTATCCATGGTACCCGATGCGCAGGAAGCCATGCACAGGCGGCATTCATCGCAGTAGCTTTTTTCCGGCGGCAGTGGTTCAGTGGGCTTAAACTCCGCCGTGGTCACCACCGCGCCCAGGATGATGGCTGCGCCTTGTTTTGGAGTAATCACGTTGCCGGAAAGCCCAAAGGTTCCGACGCCGGAACGAACCGCTATGTACCGCTGCGAAATATCCGGCATCATGTCAAGCAGTCCCCCGGGTGTATCAGAGCGGTAATAATTATTGGCGATAACGGGAACGGATTGATATCCTTTCATTTCTATAAAACCGGCAAGATTCAGGGCCGCGCCGCTGGCAAGATTATTAATATCGATGTTGTTCCGTTCATGAGGCATCCGGTCTTTTTTGGACAAAAAAAGGTCGATTGCGTCCGTATCGAGGGCATAGGCAAAACTGATGGCGGACTTGGCCCCGGGGAGAATTTTGGTGATATCCGCCGATTCCGGTCCACCGGCCAGTGTTTCTGTGGTGGCGATGCCGACAGCGCAGGTTCCACCTAATTTGACTTGATCCAAAACAACTTCTCTCAGGTTTTCCATGATTGACTCCTTCCATACGTTCTCGAATAGTTTTCTCAGGCCGCCTTTAAAACATATTTTTCCAAAACCTTCAAATATTGACATCACTGGTAATGTGTAATCGCAGCACAGAGCTTTAATAACATGATTGATATCTGATATCAAATCTCCAAATGATCTTTTTTCATTCCGATAGCGTTTAATTATTTTTTGTTAATTTAAGATGGTATCGACTTCAAAAGATAAACCTCAACCCTGATAGGTATTCATTTTGGGTATGATATGAGAGGGAAATCTCAACGGCTGGTAATCACCTGAAAAAATACTGCGGCTATGAGTGTCACGATTCCAATATCCTTCTGCGTTTTAATGAATTTCAAGAGACCAGTATGCGTTTTTTTCAGGTGTATTACTTTGTTATGCGCGGTAAAAACAAAAAAGCTTTCATAATAAGCGTTAACGGTTAGCATATAAAAAATAGGCGATTTAGGAGCACCTCTCTTTCAAGTTGCAGGTAAGTTGAAACGGGCTGCAAACCTCGATACTACTACAATCTCGCCTATTTTTTATATACATTGTTGTGAGCAGTGATTAATCGGTCAAGGTCACAACAACTTTATTCAATTTTCCTGTAAATGCAAACGGACTCCCTTCATAATCTTTATCGACTTGTGTGCCGGAATCCATGCCTACATCAAAGGTTTCAGCGAGTGAGTAAGTAGATATATGCATCATTTCGAAATAATCATCATCAACTTTTTTTCCATTCACATACAATTCGCCAGTACCCGACCATGGTTTAAGCGTACCGTCAATTTTTGATCTATCCAGAATAAAGTTGAATTTCAAATTTGTAGAACCTTTTGGAAGTTTTGGTGATGTCAAATGATAATGCACCCCATCCAAGAAGTTGTAATCAAAGTGTAGCTTACCACCTTTAATGTACATTGAATATCCTCCAGTCATACCTCCACATGAAACAATCACACCTTTTTCATCACCTTTTAAGTCTATTGTTGTTTCGATTTTGTGTGAACGTCCTTTTACAGGAGCTGAGGCTTTTTCTGCTATACGAACCGCTCCTGGTGCATAATAGGTAAACACTTTTTTATCACCAAAGATAACATAGTTTACTGCATTCAATCTTGTCAACATGTCGTCATACAGCGGATATACCTGATTCGCCCACGCTTCCTCTTCGAAAATCTTCTTCAACTCTTTGAGTTTTTCAGGATATTTATCTGCCAAATTATTGCTCTCTGAAAAATCTTCTGCTACATGATAAAGTTCCCAAACATCTTCTTCGAAAGGCAGAGTTATATTTATTTCCCAAGGCATACGATTGGCATGTAGTGTTACAGCCTTCCAGCCATCTTCCCAAATTGCCCGGTTACCAAACATTTCATAATACTGACGTTTTTTAGCATTTGGTGCATCAGCATTATCAAAAGAATAATTCATAGGAACACCAGTAAAAGGTTGTTGTTTAATGCCGTGGTATTCATCTGGTCTTTCGATACCTGCCGCTTCCATGATGGTGGGTGCAATGTCACTGATGTGATGATACTGACTTCGGATTTCTCCTTTGGCTTTAATACCATTAGGCCAATGTATTATGAGTGCGTCCTGCTGTCCGCCTCTATGCTCTGATTGCTTAAAGTAAGGAAATGGTGTATTTCCAGCCATTGCCCAACCGGCATGATAATGTGGATAGCTATCCCATTGCCCCCAATTATCATAATTGCGCATGTTGGCATCGAATGGAGTCTGCATGCCGTTTAATACGTATGTTTCATTGAACGTACCAGCCAACCCGCCTTCACCACTTGCGCCATTGTCAGCAGTCACAATAATTAATGTGTTGTCCAGTTCTCCAATCCTTTTTAGTGTCTCTACGACCCGTCCAATCTGATGGTCAACATGATCCATTTGTGCAGCAAATACTTCCATCTGCCTGGCATACAGTTTCCTTTCTTTATCATTCAAAGATTCCCAAGCTGGCAATTCTTTGATACGATTTGATAAAATTGTGTT
>JAQYVL010000002.1 GCA_030145525.1 Desulfobacterales bacterium | reverse complement strand
ATCGGAAAGCGGCATGAATACAAAAATGATGGCAATCAGTATTGTTGAGAATCGCATGGTTTCCTCCACAAATTATGACGTTATGGTTTGAGGCCCATAGCCTGAAATATTATATTTCCAGGAGACAATAAGGTCAAGGGCGGTGTTAGTAATAAATAAACTGTCCGGTCGAAATGGATATCATGGAGACCAGGGCTGCTTTTGAAAAATCGGTTTCCTGTTTTGGTTGAAATGGCTCCGGCATTTAGGATATAAGTGAATAATCGCAGAACAACTAAAAATAATATCACTGAAAATACTCACAAGTGGAGCTCACATTCTGTTTCCAAAACTCCGGCAGAGCAGCGATCATACCTTTGAAAATATAGTAAAATCAGCCTAAATACAGCTTGACTTTTTGGGTGTGATAGGTTAGTGCGTCAATATATTGTGTTTTTGATCTCTAATAGCCAGCATATATTGAGAAAATTGTATCTTACTTTTAGCAGATGCCCTACATATAGTGTTATTTGTTTTCGTTTGATTTCTGAACTTGACTCTATATCTGGTTCTGAATCTGACAGTGGTTTTGGTGCTTGATCGGAGGTTTAACACATGATTGATAAGCTCGTAAAAAGTCGCAAAACAGACGGCAAAGAAAAAAGTTCAAGTTCGAGGCGCGCTAATCTTGTATAATGAGGCATAGTTAGCCTATTCCGCAATTATACAAGATGAAGCGCAACAAAGAAATTGGACTTTTTACGAAGCCGTCAAGTTTAGTTCAAATCATCCGGTAACAATCACCGAATAGATGGATAGTGCGTCGCACAGATCCGCCAAAGGCGAACCCGATTGAAACCGATACTGCTAAAAATAACGCTTCCCGGATGGAAACCAGCTTAGAACAATAAAAAAAATAAACCTTTCATGTCAAGGCAATTGTGCTATAATCAGCATATTGACGTGTGATATCCGGATTTAACCTCGCGGTACGAATGATGCCTACCCTCAGACAACAACTTATTGCACTTTTAGAAAAAAATGAAATGGCGGCAAGAGACATTTCCCAGGAGCTGAAAATCCGGGAAAAAGAAGTCTTTGAGCATCTATCACACATCCGGCAGACCCTCAAAAACAGAAAACAGACTCTACTTATAATCCCTTTTCAATGTATGGTGTGCGAGTTTACCTTTAAAGAGAGAAAACGGCTGACACGCCCGGGGCGCTGCCCCAAATGCAAGCAGGGACACATCGAAGCTGCAAGGTATCGTATTGTATGAGCAGCTCTACCACAATGCCCTTCCAATCAAGGTTGCCTCTCCTTTGATACCGGTTTCAGGATCTAAAGCAATAACATTTACTTCTCCGATCGAAAGAGAAGTTGCAAGGCCTTTCTGCTCCGCGCTGTTATTGACTTTTGCCGCAGACTCCTCGGAAGATGACCATTCAACCTCTTTTGTAATCACTCTGGTCTTACCATCCGAAAACAGGCCGGTTGCTTTAAACAGATGGCTGGCGCCGAGTGAAACGGACTTTTTTTCCGGCCTTACTGCAATGGATACAAGCTCGACATGTGTAATGTCTACAACCGCCTGACCCTTGATGTTCGATTCAGGATCTAAAGCTGAGATAACGGTTCTACCTGGAAATCTTGAGGTCAATACACCTGTTTGACCGTTTATTTTGGCAACTCGGAGCTCTGATGATGACCATATCAACTTTTCCGTCATCTCTTTTTTCCGGCCGTTGTTAAACGTTCCGGTTGCGGTAAACGATACACCGCGACCCGCGGAAAGAGAAACCTGTTCCGGAACGACGGCAATCGACACAAGAAATGGCGAAACGATTTTCATTGATGTTTTTCCCGAAATTTTACTGACAGGGTCCAATGCAACGATGGACACTCTTCCGGCGCTTTTTGAAACCACCTCAGCCTTTGCAGCATCTTTATCATCGATTTTTGCAACAGAGGGATTGGAGGAGATCCACACGAGCCCGCCTGAAATATTCTTTTTATCCCCGTTGGAAAAAAGTCCCTCAGCACTGAAATGCCTGCTTTCTCCCAGAAAAACCGTCGGATTTTCAGGCCGTATAAGAATTGAAACAAGCTCCTGTTTTTTTACAATTAATTTTGAAGTGCCGATGATCCCGGACCTGGGATGGACAGCCTTGATATCTGTTACACCAGCTGAAAGCGGAACAGCAATCCCCCGGTAACCTTTTGCATTTCCAATGGAAGCTACCGACTTATTCGATGATGTCCATTTCACAATCTGGGTTATATCTTTTTTCCCGCCGTTCGAATAGGTGCCTGTCGCCGTCATCGATTGAACCTTTCCCGGAAAGACAACCGACCGGGAAGGGCTCACGGAAATAGCCGTCAATTCAGGCAGTTTCACTGCAAGATAAGCTGATCCGCTTATAATAATCGTCGGATCCGTTGCCTTGATTCGTGCACTGCCGCTTGAAATGGAAGTCGCCACTCCTTTGCTCCCGGACGCATTGCTTATTTTCACAATAGAATGATCTGAACTTGTCCAGATGACGGACTCGGTAATATCATTGGTCGATCCATCGACATAGATTCCTTTAGCTGCAAACTTCCGGATTCCTCCCCTGAAAACAGATGCCCTGGAAGGCGTTACTGAAATTGAAACAAGCTTTGTTCTTGTAACAGAAAGAGTTGTAGAACCGCGCACCCCTGTTCTTGGGTCTGTTGCATAAATCTTACTCGAACCGGCAGGAGGAGAAATGCCCAATCCCTTGCTTCCCTGCATATTGCTGATGATGGGAACCGACCTGTTTGATGATGACCAGTCTATAAAATCTGTTACTTCTCTGCTCTGCCCGTCTGAATAAGTTCCTCGTGCCGTAAATTGCTGGACATGCCCCACATGAACAGAAAGATTCTCCGGCAAAACTTCAATGGCGACCAGTTCCGGAGGAAGAATTTTGAGTTCCGCTCGCGCCTCGACATTTTCAGATTTAACCGCTGTTATCGTAACCTTTCCTTCCCGGACACCTTTGAAAACGCCTTGCTTCTCTGATTCAGATGAGATTTCAGCGATGCGGGTATTGGTTGAACGCCAGGAAACATCTTCTGTGATATCTTGATAGGAGCCATCGGAATATCTTAAAAAAGCCTCAAACCTTCCGACTTTCCCTTTTGCGACAGACAGGCTTGGCGGCCTAATCTCAATAGATACAATTTTCAGGCTCTCTTCATTTCTTCCGCATCCTGACCCGGAAAAGGAAAAGATAAGCAGCAAAATTCCAAGAGCGATAAAATAAAAATGCACTGTTTTCAATGAGAATTCCCATTTCACTTTTTTTGCCTGTTCAGATTCAAGGCAAGTGCCATAAAATAGTATAATCTCATTTTGTTGTCAATTGCCAGGGGTTCTTCCATCGGACAACCGCTCTCGGATATTATCGTGTCCATCAAAATAACGTTCCGAAATAATGGAAATTGTAATTTCATTGACTTGTTCCTCTCAAAAATTCCCAATGCGGTTACCCTGAACCCTCGGGGATGAGGCCTTGCAAAATAATCCCTAAAAGGGTTAATGTTATTTTCCGGTTGAACAGGCTTTACCGAGACCGTTAATTAAGCATCCAACTGAAACCGTCAGTGGATGGTTGCGTAAAAAGCAGGGTAACGGCGCTCGCGCCGTAACCCTGCTTTTTACGAACTTATCACCCTTAATAGAACAGGAATCACAAATGCATGAACTTCAAGTTACGGAGAGTATTCTTAACATCGCGCTAAAGCATGCCCCGGCCGATAAAGTCAAAAAAATCGTGGCGATTCATCTCAACATCGGGGAGCTTTCTGATCTGGAGAACGAATGGATCCAACAATATTTCGACTACCTGAGCAAGAATACCCTTGCTGAAGGCGCAAAACTCGTAATTGAAAGAATCCCGATCCGATTGAAATGCGATTCATGCCAAAATGAATTTGAAATAAAAAGAGATGAAATAAAAAACATTAAATGCCGCCAGTGCGGCAATAAAAAATGCTCTCTCATTGCCGGTAGAGATTATTTTATCAAAAATATGGAGGTAATATAAATGGAAGAAGTCAGACTCATCGAGATCAAGGAAGAGATTCATTCCGACAATACAGTCAAGGCAAAACAACTGAGGGACAGCCTCTCGAAAAATAAAACGTTTTTACTGAATCTCATGTCCTCACCTGGTGCGGGGAAAACCACTACAATTTTAAAAACACTTGAAATAATAGGAGATAAGCTTCGATCCAGTGTAATTGAAGCCGACATTGACTCAATGGTGGATGCTGAAAAAATCGCTGCAAAAGGGATTCATGCTGTTCAGCTCCGGACCGGCGGCTTTTGTCATCTGGATGCATCAATGGTGGAAAAAGGATTGGAAGGAATGAATCTGAAGGATTTTGACCTTGTTATCATTGAAAATGTAGGCAATCTTGTATGCCCTGCTGAATTTGATACCGGAGCCATTAAAAACGTCATGATATTAAGTGTGCCGGAAGGAGATGACAAACCCCTGAAATACCCTCTGATGTTTACAGTTTGCGATGTTCTCCTCGTGAACAAGATTGACTATCTTTCCCTCTCCGACTTTGACATCGACGCCATGAAAGAGAGGGTGCTGAACCTTAATCCAAAGATCAGGATCTTTGAGATCTCTTCAAAAACAGGGGAAGGTGTGCAGGCCTGGGCCGACTGGCTCACAAATGAAGTAAAACAATTTACCGCCCAGTGAAATATTATTTCCAATAGATATCTTATCTGAAAAACAAATGAATAAAAAATGATTAAGGCCGTCAAACAGAATGCATCGGATTTCCCTTTATCGCTTCAAACCTCTACAAATGATGACGGTACGCTCACGCTGACAATAGAAGGGCGTCTTGATTCTACTTCTACGGCAAATGTATGGGAAACCGCCATGCGGGCCATGGAAGAAAAAAATTACAGCCGTGTAACCATTGATGCCTCCAAACTGGAATACTGTGACGGATCAGGGATTAGCCTGCTGCATGAAATTGATTGCCGGGGCAGGAAGAAAGCTGAACAGGTGACTATTGTAGGCCTGAAAAAAGAGTTTCATAAAATCCTGGACCTGCATGATGCGGAAGATGTTAGACGCCTTGAAGGAAAGCTTCAAAAGCATTCAAATCCGGTTATTGAAATCGGAAAGAAAACAATGGACGCCCTGAATGAAGCGATCGCCCTGATCGCATTTGTCGGTGAACTTTTCGCCGCCACTTTATTTGCGCTAACACATCCTCGAAAAATTCGATGGAAAGATGCCTTTCGGGTTGCCGAGACCGCCGGCGCAGATGCATTGCCTCTTGTTACATTAATCAGCTTTCTTATCGGCCTGATCATGGCATTCCAGGCAGCGATTCCCATGCGTATGTTTGGCGCTGAAATATTCGTAGCCAATCTGATTGCGCTTTCCATGATGAGGGAACTCGGGCCTTTGATGACTGCAATTGTCATCGGCGGTCGCTCCGGATCAGCTTTTGCTGCAGAACTGGGAACCATGCGTATAAACGAAGAAATCGATGCGCTTACCACGATGGGGCTGGATCCGGTTCGCTTTTTAGTCGTCACACGCGTTATTGCAGCTGTTCTCATGACACCACTGCTGACAATTTATGCCATTGTAATGGGAATATTGGGTGGCGCTGTTGTCCTTATTTCCTTAGGCTTTACATTGAACACCTATGTGAATCAGGTAATGGCTTCCGTGACTTATATTGATTTGCTGGGAGGACTTTTCAAGTCCCTTGTCTTCGGCCTGCTGATCGCAGCAGTCGGTTGCCTGAGAGGCCTTCAGACAAAGACCGGTCCCAGTGCAGTCGGAGAGTCCACAACCAGCGCGGTTGTCAGCAGCATTATACTTATTGTGGTGGCGGATGGTATTTTTTCGGTAGCCTTTTTTTATCTGGGCATTTAACATCTTGATAATTATTTCTGTAAATTCTATGCTTCATACTCTCAAACCGGGACATTGTTTTCGAGGGATACTGTAATCGAACAGGGTTCGAAATCATTCTGTTCCCATCTATTTTGGGGTAGGTGTTTATGAAAATCGCTCGAAAGCCAATAATTCGAGTAGAGAATTTTTCAGCCGCCTATGATGGCACCGTCATCATCGATACAATCTCCTTTGAGATATTTGCCGGAGAGATATTTGCAATCCTGGGAGGATCCGGTTCCGGCAAAAGTACTCTGCTTAAACATATGATCGGACTTTATCCACCGGCAGGCGGCAGGATCCTGATTGACGGCATGGACATCACAAATACATATGGCCGGGAAAAACGAAAACTCCTGAGCAAAATCGGAGTGGCGTACCAGAGCGGAGCACTTTTTGGCTCCATGACACTTTTGGAAAATGTCCGACTTCCGCTGGAAGAGTTTACCAGCCTTCCAGCCCGTGTGTGCGACCTGACAGCCCTGATGAAACTGAAACTGGTAGGGCTTTCTGAATTTATACATCAGCTGCCCGCGGAAATAAGCGGGGGAATGCAGAAGAGAGCGGCGATTGCAAGAGCCATGGCCCTGGATCCGCAAATCCTTTTTCTGGATGAGCCATCAGCGGGTCTGGATCCAATTACTTCCGCCGAAATTGACCAGCTCATTCTCAGTCTGGCAGCCAGTCTGAATATTACATTTGTCATTGTAACTCATGAACTGGCAAGCATCTTTACCATTGCAGACCGGGTGATTATGCTGGATAAACGTGACAAAAAAATTGCTGCTGCCGGAAAACCGGAAGAATTGAGGGACAAAAGCACAAACCTCTGGGTTCGTCAATTTTTTAACCGGCAGGCTGAAACAGAAATTTCCGCATAAAGGAGTCTCAGAGAAATAAAAGATGACTGATAAGACAAACTACTTTAAAATCGGAGTGTTTGTTTTAATCGCGATAGCCATGGCCATCGCCGCGATTCTTGCTCTCGGAGCAAAAGAGCTTTTCAGAGAGGAGATACTCATTGAAACGTATTTCAATGAGTCCGTTCAGGGCCTTGAGGTCGGCTCGCCCATCAAATATCGCGGAATCACACTAGGAAAAGTAAAATCAATACAAATGGTCAGAACCGCCTATAATCTAAACAGCTCCTATGTGATGGTGCTATGCGCCATTTATGGCGAAAATGTTCATAAAAAAACCTTTTCCGAATTTGAAGTCATGTGCAGCGAGATGATCGAAGAGGGACTTCGGGTTCGACTGACATCACAGGGGCTGACCGGCGTGGCATATCTCGAGGTTGATTATTTTGATCCAAATCGTTTTGAGCTGCTTGAAGTTAACTGGAAGCCTCGATACTTTTATCTTCCATCAGCTCCCAGTGCGATTGCCCGGCTCGGAGAATCCCTTGAAAAAATAATGAACAATCTCGAGCAGATCAATATGCATCAAATTTCAAAAAATCTTGAGAGCCTGCTTTCAGTGTTGAACGGTAAAATACAAAATGTGGATATCAAAAATATCGGCCACCAAACCGAAATGCTTCTGACAGAACTGCGGGAAAGCAACAAAAAAGTAAAAGAACTCCTTGAAAAAGAAGAGACCGAAAAGATCATAACCGACACTTCCAAAATTGTCGCCGGAGCAAGACGTATTGTTGAAAAATCGGAAAAACCATTGACCGACTTCATGTCCGGGATGTCAAACATAGAATCAAGCATAACAAAACTATCGGAGAAACTCGAGGCTGTAGCAGACGACCTTCCGGAATTGTCCGCCAGGATGCGAAAAACCCTTACCCGGCTGGACAACCTTGTCGCTGCCGAGCAGCAGGATATTGAAACCGTAATCCAGAACTTCAAGCAGATATCGGAAGATCTTGCAGAGATTACCCGTAATTCGCGGAGATATCCAGCGCAAACCTTTTTCGGAGATCCTCCGCCCAGGATTAAAATGGACAAATGATGAAACTGAAAAGCCATCTCTGTTTTTGTATAGCGGCTGCAGCGCTGTTTTCATTTACAGGCTGCCTGAATTTGAAAACGGGCTATCCGGCAAAAAACTCTTTTCTGCTGGATGCAAAGCGAACGGATAAAAAAAGGGCTGAACAAGGCCCCGTGATCCAGGTTAAAAGGTTCCGCATATCCCCCCGTTTTAAAGGGAAAGGATTTGTCTACCGGTTTGAAAAGCTGAAGTTCGAATCGGACTTTTACAATGAATTCTTTATCTCACCGGATGAGATGATCACGGAACAGGTGCAGCAATGGCTTTCTGAAAGTGAGGTTTTTACGCTTGTAACAGCAAGAAACAGTGAGCCGCCACCTGACTGTGTTCTGGAAGGCAGGATAATCGAGCTTTACGGTGATTTCAGAAACAGCGGGACACCTAAAGCCGTGATGGAGTTAAAATTTCTCCTTCTGAGCGCAAACAAATCTCCTGCTCAAATTCTTTTCAAAAAACGATATCGAGCAGATATTCCGATTAAAAAAAAGAAATCGGCTCTTCTGGCAACAGGATGGAACCAGGCCCTTGAAAAAATTTTAAATCAGCTTGAGCAGGATTTGAAATCGGTGCCGATAAAATAGTCGAGCCAAACCTGCTAAATATAAACAGAAGTTATCTCAAAAAATAGAAATATCGTTCAAGGTCGAGGAAAAACCAAGAGGCTAACCGGAGGAATATAAGTAATATTTCGAGGATTAGCTTCTTGGTTTTGACAAAGAGATTGAGGTATATAGCATTTTTAAGATCACTTCTAAAAAGTATATCCGATAGTAAAATAAAATCTGCCTGCATTTTCTTCCGATGTCTTTCGGTCAAGTTTATGACCATATTGAAGCCCAATGGGGAGAAAGGGGGTAAGGTATCGGAGGCTGATGCCGACAGAGGAACGAAACTCATCAGAGCCTTCATCCAGGAGCGCATCCTGTATGCTGCCTGTATCAAAAAAAGGCCCCAGCTCAATATTATAGCCAACATCAAAACGTACCTCAATGCTTCCCAAAAACTGGGTTCTTCCCCCTACTGCCTCTCCTTCGACATCAACCCTTAACCTGTTTTCATCATAACCACGAACATTGGAAAGCCCCCCCAGAAAGAAGAGCTGATCGTCCGGAATATTACTCTCCTCACCAAAAGGTACAATGTGCCCGGTACGCCCTCGGATGGCAAAGGTCAGGCGTTTATGGAAAGTGTAATACAATCGAATCTCATATTGATACTTGATAAAATCATCCAGTGAATTTTCAAGACCCTTAGAGACATCCATTGTCATAGATGAAAAAATCCCCTTTCTCGGTCTTATGAAAGAATCTATTGAATTGTAAACAATTAAAGGGGTGTTTACCAATATACTTCTTGGTTTATATTCTTCACTTTCATCTGAGACAACTGCCTCTTCAACTCGCAGATATTGTTCCTTCCTCTCAACGCTGAGAGCCAAACCTACTGAGAGGTTATAAGGAAGTTTGTGTTTAAATGAAAGTACCGCACCAAAAGCCGTGGTTCCGAAACGCTTGTTGAATTCTTCACGATTTTCTCCAAAAAGATTAAGGGTAGATGAAATTCGTGTCCCCACAAATCGTGGTTCCGTAATTCCGACTACACCCCTTTCCCCGATCTCACTGACTTCAAAGCTAGCCCAGGTGTCCTTATTCAGACCGAAAAGGTTGAGATCACCAATGCGGGTATCCGCATAAAGCCTTCTGGATGTATCGTATCCCACACTGGCCTGGAAAGAATACGGTTTTTTTTCCTCTACTTCCACCAGAAAATTTACTTTATCCGCTTTTTCTTTAAGGCCCATGGGCTTTATTCTTGCTGTTTCAAATGCATTGATGTTCCGGATATTCCTTTGGGTTTCAAGCATTTTAATCAAAGAAAAGGGTTCCCCTTTTTTTATCGTCAATTCTTTTTGAACAACCTTGCTCTTTGTCCGGAAGTTCCCCACCATATGGATATCTCCCATTTCCACAGAGGGACCTTCCGCAATTTCATAAATGATTTCCGCATATCGATTTTCCTTAAAAATCTCTGCCTTCCCTTTTACCACGACATGAGGATAACCGCATTCCGAAATTTCGGCGGATAAAAGATTCTCATCACTTTTAACCATATACTCCCTGAATGGGTCACCGGGCTTCAGGGAAACGATTTTCAACGCAGCTTTTTCTGATATCGAATTCAGCCCTCTGAAAACCAGTGATTTGACCGTAATTTTCGGCCCCTCTGAAATTTTCAGTATAATATTGGCAAGCTTTACCTTGCTTTCATTGTCCTCTTTCCATAAAATTTCTTTTTCTATTTTGACATGCAAATAACCATATTTAAGATACAGTGAAACAATAGACCTGATATCATCATCCAGTGTCCGCGATACGAATTCTCCCCCTGAAAACAACCCTGAAGAGCATGTAAGGATTTGATTCCGGATTTCGTCTTCGGTCACAGCCGTGTTCCCCATCACGGCCACACTCTCAACAATGGCCTGAGGCCCTTCCTCAATTATCAGACGAACTTTTCGAACATTTTCCGCCACGGATTGTTCATGTTTGGATTCAATTCTAATTTTACAGTCGGCATAACCGGCCTCCTGATATCGATCTTTTATACGCCGGACACTCCTTCTGAGCCCCAGATCATTTCTGTTTCCTTCCCGAAACAGAATCAAATCCTCTTCCAGCGTCCAGTCCCAGAATTCGCTGTTTCCGACAAACTCTATCTCATAACGGGGTCCCTCCTCTATCACAAAACAAATAGCAACCTCCCCGCTTTCCGGTTCCTTCTCCATCTGCGCTTTCACCATCATATCCGCATATCCTTTATTCCGATAAAATGATGTCAGTTTTTTTAAATCTTCATCCAGTTTTTTTTTGATGTATCGACTCATACCCGCGGGCAGAAATGAAGA
>JAQYVL010000001.1 GCA_030145525.1 Desulfobacterales bacterium | reverse complement strand
CTGCATAGATGTCACGAAGCTGTTCCAAATAGATCGCATTGGGTAGCAACACAGAGGTTCGCACCGAATCGATATCTCTTGTCTCATTATAAAGACCATGGGCGATTTTGACCTTACCACCGCGAATGCCAAGGTAGTTGTTGACCCGGTAGTCACCATATGCCCAGTCCAGTTCAATCTGGTCATTGCCCAGCTCCCCAAAATCCCGAAAAAGAAACTGCATGCCAATCCTCAAATCATTATAAACAGTTGAAGAAAAATTAATGCCTGCCGTGCTGTATTCAAAAGATCCCTTTTCGGTTTGAATTCCGTAATAATCATACTTGTCTGACAGCAAAAAACCCTGAGAAATAAACCCGTGGATTTCAACGTCACTCAAACCATCATTAGCGATGGAAAGCCCTGACCATAAAAAACTGACGCATATAACTACCAGAAAGATATATTTTTTCATCAGATTCACCTCCTTAGTTCACATTGATGGTTTTTACATTCATAATCTCGGTTCCCTTATTGACATACCCGACTGCTCCTTCGGTTTCAGCAACATACCGGACCAGATCCTTTTCCGTATCAAATGCTCTTGGCTTCCTCCCTTTTCCGGTAAAAACCATCATCTTCCAATGATTCTTATACTGGGAAGTACTCCGTTTTATGTATTCCTTTAAAAAGGCTTTATGAACATCCTCTTTTAAAACAACAAATGAAATGCTGCTTTTATCATCCCATTTTACGGTTTTGCCGAGAAAAATCTTTTTAACCGCTTCCTTGCTGATTGAATCTTCAGATACATTTTTATTCGCGATAATGACTACCTCCGCAAAGGAGGTTGTACTCGCCAAAAAAAACATAACCAACATTAACAAAAATACGACAAAGGTGTTTTTCATCTTTAAACCTCCCTGTTTAGTAATGCTGAAGTTACTTGTGAATCTCTTCTTCCGGAACAAAATTTACAGCCTCTTCAAAATGAAAAGGTGAAATGCAACAAATCGTTCTTGTTGAAACCCATCAACGTCCTTTAAATGAATTCTGGTTTGTAATTGATTTTTTAGAAGTGTTTTAAAATGTGTTTTCAAATGAATCATCAGTTGAATTTTAAAAAGAAAATTTAGATCTGAAAATTTTCATTCCAAAGTACATGGTTTTCAGAAAATTTGATTGTCACCTTAATATCAAGTTGTCAAAAGTAATCTAATTAATATCTATTTATTTCTTTTTAGCATAAATTATCTAAGATTATCGTTAAGTCAAGTAATTTTTATATAATTATATATAATTTACATAATATTGTATTTAAATGTTCATAAATACCATATGTGGTAGAAGACAGATGAAAAGAAATGCATAAAATCAAACCAATTTGGCAAAAAAAGGCTTTAGGTACCCCGTTTCCATTTTTTTAAGATCAAACGATCGGGAAGAAAGCGTAATCATTCTTTTCTCTTTATTGATCCGCTATACTACTGTGATGGAACAATAATAGCGCCACCTTTAACGGTATAGAGATAATAACTTTCGCCTGAACATGAACAAATAGAAATGTGCGGTAAACCCTATGAACAAAAAGTTTGGCAGTCCGGCACGTTTCATGGGGTTTTGATGAACAATTTTAATACACTTCTTCTTTCAGCAAGCAGCATGCAATTTTATGCTTTGGCTTTCCTTCTGCCGTATACTCCAGATTTTCCGGCTGAATCAGCCGGTTCATCACACACCCTTCAGG
Organism: Desulfobacterales bacterium; assembly: GCA_030145525.1. Classification (GTDB taxonomy): domain Bacteria; phylum Desulfobacterota; class Desulfobacteria; order Desulfobacterales; family SURF-7; genus JAQYVL01. The sequence continues at coordinate 2,712 of JAQYVL010000001.1, read as the reverse complement.
AATATTCAAACGAAAAAGATCTTCTTCATTAATTCCGGAAGTACTTTTGAGCCTGTTATCTTCAAACATCAGGCTGTGAATGGGAAAATCTTCACACAGAGGGCATCTGTACACCCTTCCATTTGGAAAAATAAAATAATTATCCGCAACAAGACCTGCGCATTCAAACCGTTCTTCCGGACGCAGATAGACTTTCGGGTACGTGGTAATGATTCCTCGACCGGCTGCATTTCTCGCTACTTCCGGGATCAAATCAAGCCATCTTTTTTTCGAAACCTGAATATTTGCAGGGTTTGTTTTATTGTTTGTTGATCCGGCAGAATTTCCACGCAATCCGATTACCTGGATAAAAAATCTGTCGATTCCAAGATCCTCAAGAAGAGGGGGCATCATGGCAAGCTCATGAATATTTGTGCTGCTTACCGTAAAAATCAAGCTGGTGTTGAATCCAATTGAAACAGCCTGTCTGATTCCTTTCAGACATGCATCAAAAGACCCCTGTCCGCGAATCCCGTCGTTCGTCTGTTTTGTTGCACCATCCATGCTGAAACTCACGAAATCAAGTTCCATTGGGCTGACCTTTTTAAGAATTTCATTAAAAAGATAGCCGTTTGTATCGATCGTTATTGATTTGTATCCAAGGGATCTGGCTTTTTTCACGGCTCTGGGCAGCTCAGGATGCAGGGTGGGCTCTCCGCCTAAAAAAATAACATTTGCGGACTGCTTCTTTTTTAGAAGTGCTGACAGCCACTCCTCAATTACATTTATCGGAAGTGTCTTTTTTCCATGTGCTTTGGGATTGATATAACAGTGCCGACACCTGAGATTACAGCGTGTCAGAATGTGAAAAAAAACATTAACGGATTTTTTTGAAAAAGATACGGTCTTCTTTTTCATAGGAAGAATAAATTACTTAATGATCGTTCGGGTAAGAATCTTTGTTTTTCCATCTTTTTCTTTCAGGCTCATAAGCCTTTTAACCTCTGCCTTTGATTTGACAAGTTCATCGTTTGTGAGGCGCAGGCGAAGAGACATGTATTCAGCAAAAATTCTGTACAGCAAAAGAATAAAATCAAGTTTTTTATCATCCGAGGATAATTTCTCCTGTGCGGATGTATCCACAGCAAGACAAACGGTTTGCCCATCCGCAAAAACCGATGCGGAACGGCTAAGGCTGTCAATGATTCTCATCTCTCCAAAAATTTCACCTTTTTTGTCAATTTTAACGATTTCATGTTCTTCTTTTTTGATTCTTACCTTACCCTTAAGCAAAAAATAAAGCCACGGATCCTGAGCTCCTTCTTTTATTATGCTTTCACCGTCATTGTACTCCCTTATCTTGCTCAATCTCAGAAGTTTGGCCAGATTTTTAATTTCAAAATGCTTTAACGCTGGAATATCCAGAAGCCTTTGAATATTCTGCATATTATCTTTCAAGTATTTTGATTCAATCATGTAAACCTCCGATGGGTAATCAGTTTATTCTGCTTATACTATATATTTGCGTATTTAGAAAAAGTCAATTGACAATTGACAAGGAAAGAATCCAGCCGGGCAAAAAGAGCCAATTTTCGCTCTATGTTGGCGTTGTGTTGCGATTCAATACCGGAAGAGGAGTGAATCAACAGACCTGTTCAAGGCAATCCTTGGAAAGACTTCCGTCAAAATCTACCGGATAGCAGCCGTCAAAACAGGCTTTGCAGAAGCTATTTTCGGAATCATCTGCATGCGTGGATTCAAGGAGCCCTTCAAGTGTCAAATAATGAAGTGTGTCAAGGCCGAGAAAAATCCTGAGTTCTTCTATCGATTTTTTTGAAGCAATCAACTCACCCCTTGTGGAAAAATCAATCCCGTAATGGCAGGGATATCGGTGGGGGGGGCAGGCAATGCGCATATGTACGTGTTTGACACCAAGCTCTCGAAGCGCTTTCACCCTGGTTCTGGCTGTGGTTCCCCTGATTATCGAATCCTCAATAATAATAATATCTTTACCATTTAAAAGTTCCTTCACCGGATTCAGTTTTATACGAACCCCGAAATTCCGCATGTTTTGTGTTGGCTGAATAAAGGTTCTTCCTACATAATGATTTCGGATCATCCCCATTTCAAAAGGTATGCCCGATTCCTCGGAATACCCGAGTGCGGCATAGTTGCCGGAATCCGGAAACGGCATAACCAGATCCGCATCAACGGGGGCCTCTTTGGCCAGCTGCCTTCCATTTTCTTTTCGCGTCATATAAACATTTTTACCAAAGAACGTGCTGTCCGGCCTTGCAAAATAAATATACTCAAAAATACAAAAAGAACGCTTAGCTGATATGGCTGGTTTTATGCTCCTCACCCCGTCTTTGTAAATGATTACAATTTCACCGGGATCAAGCTCTCTGATCAATTCGGCGTGAAGAAGATCAAGCGCGCAGCTTTCTGATGCAAGTATGTAGTGGCCATTCAGCCTGCCCAGACAAAGCGGCCTGAACCCATTCGGATCCTTTATACCGATAAGCTCCCCCTTGCCGGTAAGCACCACAAAAGAATATGCTCCCTTCAGAACTTCAACTGTTTTAAGCAGGGCACCTTCGAGTCCGAACTTCAAATTTTTAATGAAAACATGGATTGCCACTTCACTGTCCATTGTCGTTTGAAAAATAGAGCCTTCTTCCTCAAATCTGCTTTTCAGAATATGGGCATTTACAAGATTGCCATTATGCGCCA